>NZ_JBUYWT010000053.1:0-54830 GCF_055264925.1 Bradyrhizobium sp. KZN70725 | reverse complement strand
CTTCCGACGCTTGGCAACCCGTTATGACAGGCGATCTGACAACTTTACCGGCTTCATCCATCTCGCTGCCGCAATGATCTGGATGCAATGAATGTCGATCGGTCCTAGGCCGCGCGGATATGATGGAGTGAGAACTAATATGTCCACCTGCGGACTGGATGAGCCATCCGCGAACAATATCCTTCCCTTTGTAACAATTCGGTAGGTTGCGGGCAGCCAATCGCGCAGGATTTCGGCCCAGTCCTCCTCGGCCTGATCGCCTGCCGTTCCTGGATCATCCTTACTTCGGGCTCTTATTCTAAGATAGGCGCTGTTGAGCGACTCCTTCACTGCACTCATCAAATTGAAGAAGTCGTGCTTTTTCACAATTTGACCCGGCAATGTCCTAACTACTCCGCCGCCTCGCTCGCTGAGCTCTTCCTTGGCTTGCTGTTCGCCTTCTTCAGCACCGGGGCTAAAAACTTGCCGGTGTAGCTGCGCGGCGCCTTGACGATGTCTTCCGGCGGGCCCCAGGCGACGATCTCGCCGCCGCCGTCGCCGCCTTCGGGGCCGAGGTCGATCACCCAGTCGGCGGTCTTGATGACTTCGAGATTGTGCTCGATCACGACAACCGTGTTGCCCTGGGCGACCAGCTCGTGCAGCACCTCGAGCAGTTTTGCGACATCGTGGAAGTGCAGGCCGGTGGTCGGCTCGTCCAGGATGTAGAGCGTGCGGCCGGTGGCGCGCTTTGACAGCTCCTTCGCCAGCTTGACGCGCTGGGCTTCGCCGCCCGACAGCGTCGTCGCCTGCTGGCCGACATGGATGTAGTCGAGGCCGACGCGGTGCAGGGTCTGGAACGTCTCGCGCACGCGCGGCACCGCCTTGAAGAACTCGGCGGCTTCCTCGACGGTCATGTCGAGCACGTCGGCGATGCTCTTGCCCTTGAACAGCACCTCGAGGGTCTCGCGGTTGTAGCGCTTGCCCTTGCAGGTGTCGCAGGTGACGTAGACGTCGGGCAGGAAGTGCATCTCGATCTTGATGACGCCGTCGCCCTGGCAGGCCTCGCAGCGGCCGCCCTTGACGTTGAAGGAGAAGCGCCCGGGCTCGTAGCCGCGCGCCTTCGCCTCGGGCAGACCGGCGAACCATTCGCGGATCGGCGTGAACGCGCCGGTATAGGTCGCGGGGTTCGAACGTGGCGTGCGGCCGATCGGCGACTGGTCGATGTCGATGATCTTGTCGATGTGCTCGAGGCCCTCGATGCGGTCGTGTGGCGCGGCGCCCTCGCTGGCGTTGTTCAGCTTGCGCGCGATCGACTTGTAGAGCGTGTCGATCAGCAGCGTCGATTTGCCGCCGCCGGAGACGCCGGTGACGCAGGTGAACAGGCCGAGCGGGATCTCGGCCGAGACGTTCTTGAGGTTATTGCCGCGGGCGTTGACGACCTTGATGGTGCGCCGATGGTTCGGCGGCCGCCGGTCGGGCACGGGCACCGAAAGCTCGCCGGTGAGGTACTTGCCGGTCAGCGATTTCGGGTTGCGCATGATCTGGTCGGGCGTGCCTTCGGCCACGATGTGGCCGCCATGCATGCCGGCGCCGGGCCCGATATCGAGCACATAGTCGGCGAGGCGGATCGCGTCCTCGTCATGCTCGACCACGACCACGGTATTGCCGAGGTCGCGGAGTCTCTTGAGGGTGTCGAGCAGGCGGGCATTGTCGCGCTGGTGCAGGCCGATCGACGGCTCGTCCAGCACGTAGAGCACGCCGGTGAGGCCCGAGCCGATCTGCGAGGCGAGGCGGATGCGCTGGCTCTCGCCGCCCGACAGCGTGCCGGAGGAGCGCGACAGCGTCAGGTAGTTCAGGCCGACGTCGAGCAGGAAGGTCAGGCGCTCGCGGATCTCCTTCAGGATCCGCGTTGCGATCTCGTTCTGCTGCGCGTTCAGCGCCTCCGGCACCGTCTCGAACCATTCGCCGGCGCGCTTCACCGAGAGCTCGGAGATCTCGCCGATATGCTTGCCGCCGATCTTGACGCACAGCGCCTCCGGCTTCAGCCGGTGGCCGTTGCAGCCGGCGCAGGGCACGTCGGAGAAATACTTGCCGAGCTCCTCGCGCGCCCACTCGCTCTCGGTCTCGCGGTAGCGGCGGTTGATGTTGGTGATGACGCCCTCGAACGGCTTCTTGGTGTCGTAGGAGCGGACGCCGTCCTCATAGGAGAACTTGATCTCGTCGTCGCCGGAGCCGTGCAGCAGCGCGTTCTGGACCTTCTTGGTGAGGTCCTTCCACTTGGTGTCGAGCGTGAACTTGTAGTGCTTGCCGAGCGCGGTCAGGGTCTGGATGTAGTAGGGCGAGGATGATTTCGCCCAGGGCGCGATCGCGCCCTTGCGCAAGGTCAGCTCCTTGTCGGGGATGACCAGGTCCTCGTCGATATGCTGCTCGACGCCGAGGCCGCCGCAGGCCGGACAGGCGCCATAGGGGTTGTTGAACGAGAACAGGCGCGGCTCGATCTCGGGGATCGTGAACCCGGAGACCGGGCAGGCGAACTTCTCCGAGAACAGGATGCGCTCGGGCCCGCTCTTGTCGTGGATTTTGGCGGTTTTCTTCTTGTCCTCTTTCTTGTCGTCCTGGGCGGCCGCCGCCGGCGCGTCGGCATATTCAATCACGGCGAGGCCCTCGGCGAGCTTCAGCGCGGTCTCAAAGCTTTCCGCGAGGCGCTGGGCGAGGTCGGGACGCACCACGATGCGGTCGACCACGACGTCGATGTCGTGCGGGAATTTCTTGTCGAGCGCCGGCGCCTCGGACAGTTCGTAAAAGGTGCCGTCGATCTTGACGCGCTGAAAGCCCTTCTTGAGGTACTCGGCGAGCTCCTTCTTGTACTCGCCCTTGCGACCTCGCACGACCGGCGCCAGCAGATAGAGGCGGGTGCCTTCCGGCAGCGCCAGCACGCGGTCGACCATCTGCGAGACGATCTGGCTCTCGATCGGCAGGCCGGTGGCCGGCGAATAGGGCACGCCGACGCGCGCCCAGAGCAGGCGCATGTAGTCGTAGATCTCGGTGACGGTGCCGACGGTGGAGCGCGGGTTCTTCGACGTGGTCTTCTGCTCGATCGAGATCGCCGGCGACAGGCCGTCGATCTGGTCGACATCCGGCTTCTGCATCATCTCGAGGAACTGGCGCGCATAGGCCGACAGCGATTCGACGTAGCGGCGCTGGCCCTCGGCATAGATGGTGTCGAACGCGAGCGACGATTTGCCGGAGCCGGACAGGCCGGTGAACACCACGAGCTTGTCGCGGGGAATCTCGACGTCGATGTTCTTCAGATTGTGTTCGCGCGCGCCACGGATCGTGATGGCGCGCGATGAGGAGCCGGCGTTCTGTTGGCGCTTCGCCTTGAGCACTTCATCCATAGCGACAGTTCCGGGCGCATGCTTGGCGCCTTTTGGGCGCGCATCGCCGGTGATGCCGGGACCTTGCGCCGATGGGGTGTGAAGACTGGAACGTAGGAAGAACGGTGGACAATTTCCAGTGCTGAGTCGCGTCCATCAACGGATAGTTTGCCTGATGGCAGCAGCCGTCAGCAGCGCCGGTTCCGCTAGAGCCTTTTCCCGCTTCGATGGGATCGGAACGGGAGCTCTGGATTCCTGCTGTGACGCGTTTTCTTGACGCGAACCGCAATTCACTTCGCTCGAAAACGCGCTTACGCAAAAAGGCCGGCGTTAGGCCGGCCTTTCAGTGCGATCTGACCGCCGATGGCGGTCAGGCAATTCGCTCAGGCTTAGTACTTGGCGACGATCGGGCCGCCGAAGTGATAGTTGACGCCGAACTGGGCGCTGTGCAGCTCGAGCGTACCGGACGGCACGCCGAAATAGTTCTCGCTGTCGAGGCTGCGATACAGGTATTCGCCCTTGATCGACCACTGCGGCGCGATGAACGCCTCGACGCCGGCGCCGACGGTCCAGCCGGAGTGAAAGTTGCTCTGCGAGGCGGTCACGCCGAGCGCGGTGACGCTGACCTCGTTGTTGGCCCAGGCGTAACCGCCGGTGCCATAGAACAGCACCTTGTCGACGGCGAAGCCGAGGCGGCCGCGCACGGTGCCGAGCGAGTCGATCTTGCTGCGGGCGGTGACGCCGAGCGCGGAGACCGATGCGTCGATGTCAGCGCCTGCGGCGTCGACCTCGAGGCCGTACACGATGTTGCCGGCTTGCCAGTTGTAGCCGATGGTGCCGCCGCCGAAGCCGCCTTCCATGCTCGGGGTGCCGGAGTTCTCGCTGGCGTAGCCGCCGAAGCCACCGACGTAGAAGCCGGTCCAGTTGTAGATCGCGGCCGGCGGCGGAGCCTTCACGTAAGGCGCGCGTGCCGCCATGTCGGCGGCCATTGCCGGTGCAAAAGCGCTCAGTGCAAACATGCCGGCCGAGGCCAGCAAAACAGTCCTCATTTTCAAAGTCCCAGTCCCATTTTCTTGTTGTCCCTTCAGATATCTTGAAGAGAGCGTCACAGCAGTGTCGCGTGACGTGCTGGTGCTTTACAGAGAAATGCCGGAACGTGTGTATCCGCGAAACCACAACGCACCGAAAACGGCCCCGGTGAGGTGCGCGTGCACACGCAACGAAAAAGCCGGCGCACAAACAGGCGCGCAAACAAAAAGGCCGGCGCGAGGCCGGCCTTTCGTCTGGATCAATCGGCCTGGCGCGATCAATAGCGCGCGACGACCGGACCACCCCACTTGTAGTTCACGCGGACGGTAACGAGGTCGACGTCCTGGCGATCGCGGATGGTGCTGTTCAGCGTGCCGTTGGGGGCGATCAGGTTATAGGTCTTGTCCTGCATGAACAGGTGGTCGTATTCGATGCCCGCGGTCCAGTTCGGCGCGAAGCCGACTTCGATGCCGGCGCCGACGGTGCCGCCCCAGCGGGTGTCGCTGGCGCTGCCGACCAGCACGCCGGTTGGGGTGAAGTAGGTGTTGAAGCGGTTGTCGGTCAGCGCCGCGCCGCCCTTGGCGTAGAGCAGCACGTTGTTGACGGCGTAACCGATCTGGCCGGTGAACAGGCCGAACGCGTCGATCTTGGACTGGTTGGTGAACAGGCCCGGGAAGATCGCGCTGTTGTTGCTGCCCTTCAGGTCAGCCCAGTCGCCCTGCGCTTCGAGGCCGAACACCCAGGCGCCAGCCTGCCAGCGATAACCGATCTGGCCACCGGCGACGCCGCCGGTTGCATCATGGCAACCATCTGATGCGAGGAAGATGCCGGCCGGGAGCTGGTCCCAGCAATTGTGGCTCGAGCCCCAGCCGCCGTTGGCGCCGATGTAGAAGCCGGTCCAGTCATAGATCGGGGCAACCACGGGCGGCGGCGCCTTGGTGTACGGGCGCGCAGCGAGATCGGCAGCCGCGGCAGGCGCAGCAAACGCAATCAGAGCAACCGTACCGAGCAAAAACTTCTTCATTATCAATCCCCCAGCACCCCGATCGGCTTCCAAACGGTCCCGAAGCACGATCCCAGACGCGAGCGCCCGCGCCATGGTTGGAGCTATACGCTGATTCAACCGCAAACGCAGTCTCCCAAATGCAACACTCGCGGGAGAAGTATCGATAAGGCAAGCTGCTGATTTGTTTGTTATTCTCCTAAATCTTGCTGCCGAGCGTCGGCCTGCACCGAGATCGACTGCCGCTCCGACGGCACTGGCCGCTTCTACGGATGGTTGTGGCGAACAAAACTGGAACGACGCCGGATCCGATGCTATATCTCGAATATCGTGGATAACCGGCGCGACGGCAAAGGCGGCGAGCCGGCACCGGCGTATAGGGTCATCCACGACGCCTGCGACGTAAGTGGCGAAGGTTGAGAGTGGCGGCCGAATGTCCGGACGCCCGGTTTTTGAGTGGAGATGATGCGATGGCGGGAAGCGTGAACAAGGTGATCCTGGTGGGAAACCTCGGCAAGGATCCGGAAATCCGGCGGACGCAGGACGGCCGTCCGATCGCAAACCTTTCCATCGCCACCTCGGAAACCTGGCGCGACAAGGGCACCGGCGAGCGCAAGGAAAAGACAGAGTGGCACCGCGTCGTGATCTTCAACGAGGGCCTCTGCAAGGTCGCCGAGCAGTATCTGAAGAAGGGCGCCAAGGTGTACATCGAGGGGCAGTTGCAGACCCGCAAATGGACCGACCAGAGCGGCGTCGAGAAGTACTCGACCGAAGTCGTGCTGCAGGGCTTCAACTCCAACCTCACCATGCTCGACGGGCGTGGCGGTGGGGGCAGCAGCTTCTCCGATGATGGCGGCAGCGATTTCGGTTCGGCCGGACCGGTCAGCTCGGCGCCGCGCCGCGCCGTCGCCGCGGGTGGTGGCAGCAGCCGCAACAGCGACATGGACGACGACATCCCGTTCTGAGCAGCGGTCGCGCTTCCGTCGATTCCGTCAGGCGCCGTTCCGTGAAGATCATTTCCCGGAACGGTCGTTGCGATCGGCACCAGCAATTTCCTCGTGTGGAATATGAGGATAACCCGGTAACTCTCTGTCAGAACGTCGGTGGTTCGACGCAAAGGGATGCGGGTTCCCTGGACTTTGACACAGCCTGATGTAAATGATATTTACATTTGGCTGCGGCATTTGATGCTTGGCCGCGAGCTTCACCCGAGGGCCGGCCATCATGAGCCTCGCGCCATTGCTCGACACCGCGCCTGCGATCCCGCTCCACGCCTTTGCCGCGATGGCCGCCTTCGTGCTCGGCTCCATCCAGCTCGCCGCCCCCAAGGGCACGCTGCCGCACCGGACCCTGGGCTGGATCTGGGTGATCCTGATGCTGGTGGTCGCCGGAAGCTCGTTCTGGATCCATCAGATCCAGCTGGTCGGTCCCTGGAGCCCGATCCACCTGCTGTCGATCTTCTCGCTCGCCATGCTGGCGCTCGGCGTCACGGCCGCACGGAGCCACAATGTCCGCCGCCACAGGTTCACGATGATCGGCATCTTCTTTGGCGCACTGCTCATCGCCGGACTGTTCACCTTCATCCCCGGGCGGATCATGCACGCGGTGGTCTTCGGCCACTGACGGGAGAGACAAGTAGCGAATGGCGGGTGGCGAATAGGGGATTTTTCCATTGCTGTTCGCCATTCGCCACGCGCTTCCCGACCAAGCCGTGGGAACCTTGGCGCTCCCCCCGTAAGTGCATGAAAAAACGAACGGAAAAACGGCTTGCCGGAGCCGCGCAAGGGTGGTTATCAGGCCTCCGATGGGCTATATGATTCCCCAGTAGAACCGACCGGATTTCCCCTTTGTCCGATAACGACGACCACAAGCCCGGCGAGCCGCCGGGACCCTCAGATATTCGTCCCGTTTCCATCCTCGACGAGATGAAGAAGTCCTATCTCGATTACGCGATGAGCGTGATCGTGTCGCGTGCGCTGCCCGATGCGCGCGACGGGCTCAAGCCGGTGCACCGGCGCATCCTCTATTCGATGCATGAGCAGGGACATACGCCGGACAAGAAATACGTCAAATCCGCCCGCGTCGTCGGCGACGTGATCGGTAAATATCACCCGCATGGCGACCAGTCGATTTACGACGCGATGGTCCGCATGGCGCAGGATTTCTCACTGCGCGTGCCGCTGATCGACGGCCAGGGCAATTTCGGTTCGGTCGACGGCGATCCGCCGGCCGCCTATCGATATACCGAAGCGCGGCTGACCCGGGCGGCGCTCGCCGTGCTGGCCGACATCGACATGGAAACGGTCGATTTCCAGCCGAACTACGACAACTCCGAGAAAGAGCCGTCGGTTCTGCCGGCCCGGTTCCCGAACCTTCTGGTCAATGGCGCCGGCGGCATCGCCGTCGGCATGGCGACCAATATCCCGCCGCACAATCTCGGTGAGGTCGTCGATGCCTGCGTGGCGCTGATCGACAATCCGGCGCTCACGATCGACGAACTGATCGACATCATTCCCGGACCGGACTTCCCGACCGGCGGCGTCATCCTCGGCCGCCAGGGCATTCGTAGCGCCTACCATCTCGGCCGCGGCTCGATTGTGATGCGCGGCAAGGTGACGATCGACACCATCCGCAAGGACCGTGAAGCGATCATCATCACCGAGATTCCCTATCAGGTGAACAAGGCGACGATGGTCGAGCGTATCGCCGATCTCGTCAAAGAGAAGAAGATCGAGGGCATCGGGGACCTGCGCGACGAGTCCGATCGTGACGGCTATCGCGTCGTCATCGAGCTGAAGCGCGAAGCGGTGCCCGACGTGGTGCTGAACCAGCTCTACCGATTCACACCGCTGCAGACCAATTTCCCGGCTAACATGCTGGCGCTGGATTCCGGCCGTCCGCAGACGATGAATCTGAAGGACCTGCTCACCATTTTCGTCGCGTTCCGCGAGCAGGTGGTGACCCGGCGGACCAAGTTCCTGCTCGGCAAGGCGCGCGACCGCGCCCACATCCTGGTCGGCCTTGCGATCGCGGTCGCCAACATCGATGAGATCATCCGCGTCATCCGGACCTCGCCCGATCCGAACACCGCGCGCGAGGCGCTGATGTCACGCGACTGGCCGGCACGCGACGTCGAGGCGATGATCACGCTGATCGACGATCCCCGGCATCGCATCAACGAGGACGGCACGCTGCGGCTATCGATGGAGCAGGCCAGGGCCATCCTCGACCTTCGCCTGCAGCGCTTGACCGCGCTGGGCCGCGACGAGATTTCCGAAGAGCTCGACAAGCTGGCGGCCGAGATCGCCGACTATCTCGATATCCTGCGCTCGCGCGCCCGCGTGCAGGGCATCGTCAAGACCGAACTGGCCGAGGTGAAGCAGCAGTTCGCCACCCCGCGCAAGACCGTGATCATCGAGCAGGAAGGCGAGGTCGAGGACGAGGACCTGATCCAGCGCGAGGACATGGTCGTCACCGTGTCGCATGCGGGCTACGTCAAGCGCGTGCCGCTGTCGACCTACCGGGCGCAGCGCCGCGGCGGCAAGGGCCGCGCCGGGATGCAGACCCGCGACGAGGATTTCGTCTCGCGCCTGTTCGTGGCGTCCACGCACACGCCGGTGCTGTTCTTCTCGTCGCGCGGCCAGGTCTACAAGGAGAAGGTCTGGCGGCTGCCGATGGCCGCGCCAAACGCGCGCGGCAAGGCGCTGATCAACATTTTGCCGCTGGAGCAGGGCGAACGCATCACGACGATCATGCCGCTGCCGGAGGATGAATCCTCCTGGGCCAATCTCGACGTGATGTTCGCGACGACCGGAGGCACCGTTCGCCGCAACAAGCTGTCCGACTTCGTCGACGTGCGCCGTTCCGGCATCATCGCCATGAAGCTCGGGGAAGGCGAGGCGATCGTCGACGTCCAGATCTGCACCGAGCATGACGACGTGCTGCTGACCGCCGCCGGCGGCCAGTGCATCCGTTTCCCGGTCACCGAAGTGCGCGTCTTCACCGGCCGCACCTCGATGGGCGTGCGCGGCATTGCGCTGCCCGAGGCCGACAAGCTGATCTCGCTGGCGATCCTGCGCCATGTCGAGACCACCTCGGACGAGCGCTCGGCCTATTTGAAGATGCGCCGCGCCGTGGCCGGCGAGGCCGCGACCGAGGAGCCGGTCGAGGCCGAGGGCGAGGAGACCGCGAATGCGATCCAGCTGTCGCAGGAGCGCTATGCCGAACTGTCGGCGGCCGAGCAGGTGGTGCTGACCGTCTCCGTCAACGGCTATGGCAAGCGGACCTCGTCCTACGAGTACCGCACCACCGGCCGCGGCGGCAAAGGCATCGTCGCGATGAGCGTCAACAACCGGAACGGCAACCTGGTGGCGTCGTTCCCGGTCGAGGACGCCGACCAGATCATGCTGGTCACCGACAAGGGTCAGCTGATCCGCTGCCCGGTGGCCGATATCCGCGTCGCCGGCCGCTCGACCCAGGGCGTGATCGTGTTCGACACCGCCGAGGATGAGCACGTGGTCTCGGTCGAGCACATCCCTGAAGAGGAAAACGGCGAGAACGGCAACGGCGGCTAGCGCCGCCGTTTCGGAGAACCCCAGCCCGAATGCAGCCAACGGGCGCGCAACAGGCGCGCCCGTTGACAGGCTCCGCGAAATCCGGCGGGCCTGCCGTACGCCCCTAGCCCAAGGGCAACGCCCTATGCTTTGATGGGGTCCGGCGGATCTACCGATTTCGGGAGGCCGTTGTGACCGATCATCGCGTTGAGCGGCGGCTTGCAGCTATCCTGGCGGCTGACGTGGCCGGATATAGTCGGCTGACCGGCCTGGACGAGGAAGGGACACACGTCGGGCTGAGGGAGTGTCTGCGTGGACTCGCTGATCCCAAGATCAGCGAACACCGTGGCAAGGTCGTCAAGCACACGGGCGACGGCGTGCTCGCCGAGTTTGGCAGTGTCGTGGATGCGGTGCGTTGCGCCATTGAGGTCCAGCGCGGAATGGCCGAGCGAAATGCCACGGTGCCGCAACTCAAGCGGATCGAATTCCGCATTGGCATCCACGTCGGCGACATCATCGTCGATGAAAACGATATCTTTGGAGACGGCGTCAATATCGCCGCCCGCCTTGAAGGGATCGCGGAGCCCGGCGGAATCTGCATCTCGGACGATGCGCAACGTCAAATCCGCGGCAAGGTCGATGCCGTGTTCGCGGACATGGGCTCGCAGAACCTGAAGAGCATTGCTGAGCCGATGCGCGCGTGGCGATTGCGGATAAACGCGGGCCATCCCGCGAGCGCCCCGATCGAGCCGCCGGTCGACAGCGCGCAAGCTCTGGCGCTCCCTGACAAGCCGTCGATCGCCGTGCTGCCGTTCGAGAATATGAGCGGCGACCCCGAGCAGGAATACTTCGCGGACGGAATGGTCGAGGAAATCATCACGGCGCTGTCGCGCTTCAAATGGCTGTTCGTGATCGCCCGAAATTCGAGTTTTACCTTCAAGGGCCGGGCGGTCGATATCAAGGAGGTCGGCCGCAGGCTCGGCGTCCGCTATGTCCTTGAGGGGTCTGTGCGCAAGGCCGCGGGGAAGGTTCGCATCACCGGGCAGTTGATCGATGCGGTTACCGGAACGCACATCTGGGCAGACAGGTTCGAGCGTGACCTGACGGACATATTCGCTCTCCAGGACGAGGTGACCGTCGCCGTCGTCTCGGCCATTCAACCAAAATTGCTGCAGATCGAAATCGGCCTGTCGGCACGGCGACCAGAGAACCTCACCGCCTATGATTTCTATCTCCGCGCCATGCAGCAGCATTACCTGATGACCCGCGAAGGATTGGCCGAGGCGATCAGGCTGGCGCATCGTGCATTGGAGCTTGACCCCAGGTTCGGCTTTGTCGCCGCTCTGGCAGGTCTCGCCCACATGCAGAACATCCTTTGGGGGCATGCCGTCGATCCTCAATTTGACCGCAAGGAAGCGGTTCGGCTGCTTCGCCTGGCATTGAGCATCGACGATGGTGATGCGGAAACATTAGCCTGGGTTTCCCTCACCTCGGCGTACATGGTCGGCGATTGTGAGAGTGAGATCGAATTGGCCGACCGGGCGGTCGCTCTTAATCCGAATTCATATCGCGCATGGACCGCCAGAGGCAGCGTCTACAGAGTTGCCGGGCTTCCCGATGAAGCGGTCCGGAGTTTTGAACGCGCCATCCGCCTGAGCCCGTTAGACCCGCGGCTACCCATCACGTTTGTTGGGATGGGGATGGCCTTCATCGAGCTTCGCCGCTTTGACGAGGCCATTGCCGCAGCGAATAAATGCCGGCGCCAGAATGCCTCCTATTCGCTGGCCTACCGTTGTCTCGCGTCCGCGTTCGCTCATCTCGGACGCGACGCGGAGGCGCGCGAGGCGGCGGCGCTCCTGCTTCAGCTCGATCCCGCCTTTACAATTTCCGCAATGATCGCCAGGGGCGGGTACCCAAACGCGCAGCTGTTGATCGAGGGGCTTCGGAAGGCGGGATTGCCCGAATGAATTGTGCCCGCGGGCGCCGACGAGGCGGCCGTCGGGAGCCCGCGGGCTCTGACAAGCCCTTAGCCGGGTGCGCTTGTGGGAACGTGGCCTAGACGGCGCTTTCCAGTTCGCGCGTGAGCGCGGGAAGGGCATCGATCCGGCCGATCTGCGCGAACCAGCACCAGAGCTCGAGCGTGCAGGCCAGCCGGTAGAGCGCGATCGTGGCCTCCCAGTCCGGCCGGCCGCTCGTGCCGTGGCCCGCGAGCAATCCGTCGCGCTTCGGCGCGTCCTTCGGCGTGAAGTAATAGAGCGCCTTGGCGACGTCCATCAGCGGATCGCCGGCGGTGGCATTCTCGAAATCGACGATGCCGGTGAGACGCGGCTGCCCCTCCGGTGTCACCAGCACGTTGCCGGCGTGGAAGTCATAGTGACAGAGGCGGGGCGTGTCGGTTGCGTCGAGCAGGACGCTGCGCGCCAGGATGCCGGCCCGCAGCCGCGCGGCCAGCGTTTCGTCCCCGCCGCGCGTGCAAAACTCGGTCAGCTTCCGCTCGAACTGCGCGGACATGTAGGCGCGGTTGGTCGGGTACGACGTCCAGACGCCGTGCGGGCCGATATAGCCGAAGCTGTCGAACGTGATGCCATTGATACGGCGGAGCGCCGTGCCCATGGCGGCGTAGATCGAAAACAGCTCCTGATACGTCAGCGCCGCCTCGCGGTTGCCGAGCACGACGCCGTCGAGCTTGCTCATCAGCACAAAATTGAAGTCGATCAGCGCGCGGCTGTCGTCGGCTATGAGGATGCGGGGAATGGCAATGCCGGCGTCGCGCAGAAGACCGAGGACATAGACCTCCTTCGCCATCTTCCATTGCAGCTGGGCGGGGTAGACCTTGAGGATGCAGCTTGGCGCGTCAGCCCGCGTGATCTGGAGGATCGTGCTGATCTCGCCGCCGCGTAGCTCGGTGATGCCTGCCACGCGCGCGCCTGGCGCAATCCGATCGATGATCGCCTGAGCCTGATCGATCGAAATCGCCAGCCGCGGCTTCAGCTGAAGAGGCGGATCGTCTGACATGTCCGCATCCGGGCTGTGGGACTAGATCTCGATCTCCGTCCCGAATTCCACGACCTGTCCGGTCGGCACGCCGAAGAACGCCGCCGACCGTTCGGCGTTGCGCTGCAGGAACGCGAACAGCGATTCCCGCCATACCCACATGCCCGGAATGTCTTCCCGCGGGATGATGGTCTCGCGGCCGATGTAGTAGGTCACATCGGTCAGACGCAGACCGGGCAGTTTGCCCTGACGACAGGCGAGCTTTAGCCCTTCGTAAACGGTGGGATATTGCATGAAGCCGTAACGCAGGATGACGCGGATGATGCCCGGGGTGACGTCGTGAACCACCACGCGATCCTCGTCCGGGATGCGGGGGGATTCCTCGATCTGTACGGTGACCAGCAGCACGCGCTGGTGCAGCACGTGGTTGTGCTTGACGAACTGGGTCAAGGCAAGCGGCACGCCGTTAGGGGCGGAGGCGAGGAATATGGCGGTGCCCGGCAGCCGGCTGTGGCACTTGTTGACCGCGGTCTCGATCAGATCTTCTTCCGGCTGACGCAGCTTGCTGCGCGCCGTCTCGACCAGTTTCACGCCGCCGCGCCAGGTCAGCATCAGGAAGGCCACCGCAGCGGCGAGCAGCAGCGGGAACCAGCCGCCTTCGAACAGCTTGGTCGAGTTCGCCGCAAAGAAGATCGCGTCGATGATGAAGAAGAAGCCGTTCACCGCGATCACGATGATCGGCGAATAGCCCCACTGGATCGCGACCAGCGCTGCAAGCAGCGTGGTGATCGCCATCAACAGCGACACTGCGATGCCGTAGGCGCCGGCGAGCGCGTCCGAGGTGCCGAAGGCGAGCACCGCGCCGAGTGTCCCCGCCGCAAGCATCCAGTTCACCAGCGGCACGTAGATCTGCCCGATCGCATCGCTCGTGGTGTGCTCGATGTGCATGCGCGGCAGGAAGCCGAGCTGGATCGATTGCTGGGTCAGCGAGAACACACCCGAGATGATGGCCTGCGAGGCAATCACGGTGGCAATGGTCGCGAGCAGCACGAGCGGGTAATGCGACCAGTCCGGTGAGAGCTGGAAGAACGGGTTTTCGATCGCGGTCGGATCGGTGATCAACAGCGCGGCCTGGCCGAAATAGTTCAGCACCAGAGCGGGCAGGCAGACGGCGAACCAGGCGAGCCGGATCGGAAAGCGGCCGAAATGCCCCATGTCGGCATACATCGCCTCACCGCCGGTCACCGCGAGGAAGGCGGCGCCAAGGATGGCGAAGCTGACGTGGAAATCCTGATGGATCAGGAAATCGAATGCATAGAGCGGGCTCAGCGCAACCAGCACGCCGGGCGCCTTGACGATGCCGTGAATGCCGAGCGCTGCCAGCACGGCGAACCAGAACAGCATCACCGGACCGAAGATCCTCCCGATGAAGCCGGTGCCCTGCTTCTGCATCATGAACAGGCCGATCAGGATCACGACGGTGATCGGCACCACCGCAGGGGTCAGCGAGGGCGCGTCGACCTTGAGGCCCTCGATCGCCGACAGCACCGAGATGGCCGGGGTGATGGCGCCGTCGCCATAGAGCAGGGCGGCGCCGATCAGGCCGACCACCAGAAGATGGGCGCGCCAGGTGCCGGGCGCCGCGTTGCGCGCCGAGAGCAGCGCCAAGAGCGCGACGATGCCGCCTTCGCCGCGGTTGTCGGCGCGCAGGATCAGCATCGCGTATTTGATCGAGATGATCAGAATCAGCGCCCACAGGATCAGCGAGACCACGCCGAGCACCGCGCTCTCGGTGAGCGGACCGCCATGGGTGGCGGCCTTGGCGGCTTCCTTCAGGGCGTAGAGGGGGCTGGTGCCGATGTCGCCATAGACGACGCCCAGGGCACCGAGCGTGACGGCAACCGGGATCGGACTGGACGGGGGGTGGCCAGAAGAAACGATGGCGGGCGTACTCGTCACGGCAATCCCCCGATGTCTTGCGCGCGCCGGGTCATCCGGCCGGGCGCCTTAGACGATAGTCTGCGACGGGACGTCGCAAATTACCATTGGGTTTTGTGTGACGGCCTGACCTTACGCCAGGCTGACGAGGGACGTCGCTCGACTACGGGCTACGGGGTACGGTCGGCGGTGACCAGGCGGGCTTCACGAACCACTGTCTTGTTGCCGGCGCTGCGCAGGCACGCGGCCTCGAAATTCGGCCAGGCCTGCTGCGAGCAGTCCTTGCCGACCGGGTGGACGTCAAGACGGTCGCTCTTGGCCAGCGGCTGCGGGGTGGAGGCTTCGACCTGCGGCGCAAAGCCCGGCAGCACGGTGAGCGCGGCGGCAATGAACGCGGCAACAGCGATGGCGGAAAGTGCCTTGATCATGACGGTCCCCAGTTGATCGGGCCGCCCGGGCCCGTCGTTTCGTTGTCCAATGTCTACCGGCAGCAAGTTTCCTGGTGTCTTCGCCACCGCGGGAAATGGTTTCGTCGCGGCCGGTTTTGTTTCGTCCGCCAACGGCCGACGAAACATTCACCCCCGTAGACGCTGGCATCCCAGGACTCGTTCACTGGACGACTGGAAAGCAAGCAATGGAACCCAGGCGGCTTGCCGGGGAGAGCCGGGCGGGTTAGGAGGGACCATGTCCCGTATCGCGATCTATCCTGGCTCCTTCGATCCCGTCACCAACGGCCATCTGGACGTGGTGAAACAGGCCGTCTTCCTTTGCGACCGCCTGATCGTCGCCATTGGCGTCCATCCCGGCAAGAGGCCGCTGTTTTCCACCGAGGAACGGCTGGCCATGGTCCATGAGGTGTTCGGCCCCATCGCCCAGCAGGCAGGCTGCGCCTTCGAGAGCGCGACCTATGACAATCTCACGGTCGCGGCGGCCCGCGCGGCCAAGGCCACGCTGATGATTCGCGGCCTGCGCGACGGCACCGATCTCGATTACGAGATGCAGCTTGCCGGCATGAACGAGGCGATGGCGCCCGAGGTGCATACCGTGTTCGTTCCGGCGTCGGTTGCGGTCCGCCCGATCACCGCCACACTGGTGCGCCAAATCGCCCAGATGGGCGGCGACTTCTCTTCATTCGTGCCGTCATCAGTCGCAGCTAGCCTGAAGGCCAAGTTCGCCGGCTGATCCCGGCGGCCTGCCACACCCCAACGTTAAAGCTCCGGAGTTGCCATGATCCGCATTCTTGCATTCGTTGCTGCGCTGCTCTGCGTCGTGCCCGCGGTCGCGCAGCCGCTGCCGGCCAATCTCGACAAGGCCGATGCGATCGTGATCGACACCACCAAGGGCCGCATCGTCATCAAGCTGCGCACCGATATCGCGCCCAAGCATGCCGAGCGCATTAAGCAGCTGGCGCGCGAGGGCTTCTACAACAACGTGCCGTTCCATCGCGTAATGGACGGCTTCATGGCGCAGACCGGCGACGGCCAGAACTTCAACGGCACCGGCGGCTCGAAATATCCGAACCTGAAGCAGGAATTCTCCCAGGTCCCGTTCAAGCGCGGCATCGTCGGCATGGCCCGGCGCGGCGACAGCGTCGACAGCGCCAATTCGCAGTTCTTCATCATGTTCGCCGACGGGCCGAGCCTGAATGGCCAGTACACCGTGATCGGCGAGGTGGTACAGGGCATGGACGTGGTCGACAAGCTGAAGAAGGCGTCTGCGGGCTCTCCTGGCGGAGCCGTCACCGATCCCGACAAGATGGTGAAGGTGCAGGTCGCATCCGACATCAAGTGATCCGCATGGCGGCGCGCTGCAAACCACTCGCCTGGTTCGCCGCGCCGCTGGTTTGCCTGACGCTGACCGTACCGGTGCAGGCCGAGCCGGAGCAACTCAATACGATCAAGGACGTTGTTCTTGCCATCCACCGCTGCTGGCGGCCGCCGCCGGCAGACAAGGCCGGCCAGATCGACATCACCGTCATTGTCAGCTTCAACCGCGAGGGCGCGATCCTCGGGCATCCCAGGATCAGCTATGAATCGCAGGAGGCGACCGACAACGACCGGATTGCATACCGGATCGCGGTGATGGAGACGTTGCAACGCTGCACGCCGTTGCCATTTACCGAGAGCCTGGGCGGGGCAGTCGCCGGCCGCCCATTCGCGATCCCGTTCAGGAATAAGAAGTATCCACCCCGAAGCCAGGAGAAGCGAGCATGGCTGCTACCGAAAATACTCTGATCCTCGAAACCACGCAGGGCCCGGTCACGATCGAGATGCGCCCGGATCTCGCGCCCGGCCACGTCGCGCGGATCAAGGAGCTGGTGCGCGAGGGCTTCTACGACGGCATCGTATTCCACCGCGTGATCGACGGCTTCATGGCGCAGACCGGCTGCCCGCAGGGCACCGGCATGGGCGGCTCCGGCAAGAAGCTGAAGGCCGAATTCAACAAGGAGCCGCATGTCCGCGGCACCGCCTCGATGGCCCGCGCCGCCAATCCGGATTCCGGCGACAGCCAGTTCTTCATCTGCTTCGACGACGCCTCGTTCCTCAACGGCCAGTACACCGTCTGGGGCAAGGTCACCGAGGGCATGGAGAACGTCGACAAGATCAAGCGCGGCGAGCCGGTGAAGGATCCGGACAAGATCGTCAAGGCGCGCATGGCTGCCGACGCGGCGTAAGTCAAACACTCCGTCATTCCGGGCGCAGCATCGAACCCGGAATCCCGAGATTCCGGGTTCACGCTTCGCGTGCCCCGGAATGACGGCGCTGAAGTATTAGTCACCGCCATGCGCACCGACCTCTTCGACTTCGAACTGCCCCCGGAAAGCATCGCGCTTCGCCCCGCGAGCCCGCGCGATGCCGCGCGGATGCTGGTGGTGCATCCGGGCGGCGTGCTGCGCGACGCCGCGATCGCCGACCTGCCGCAGTGGCTGGAGCCGGGTGATCAGATCGTCGTCAACGACACCAAGGTGATCGCGGCGCAACTCAAGGGCCGCCGGATCGGGCGCGACACCGAACCGAAGATCGAGGCGACCTTGATCAAGCGGCTCGACGGCTCGCGCTGGCAGGCGCTGGTGAAGCCGGCGAAGAAGCTCAGCCCCGGCGACACCATCCGCTTCGGCAATGAGGGCAGGGTGTGCCTGCTCGGCAATCTCGATGCAGAGGTCGAGGCCAAGGGGCAGGAGGGCGAGGTGACGCTGTCATTCTCGTTCCATGGTCCGGTGCTCGACCAGGCGATCGCCGATGTCGGCGCCACGCCGCTGCCGCCCTACATCGCCTCCAAACGCACGCCTGACGAGAGGGACGTCAGCGACTACCAGACCATGTTCGCCGCCAATGAGGGCGCGGTCGCAGCGCCCACGGCGGGGCTGCATTTCACGCGGGCCTTGGAGGCCGCGCTGAAGAGCCGCGGCGTCGAGCTGCACCGCCTGACGCTGCATGTCGGGGCAGGGACCTTCCTGCCGGTGAAGACCGAGGAGACCTCGGAGCACAAGATGCATGCCGAGTGGGGCTGCATCACCGCCGAGACCGCTTCCGCCTTGAATGCCGCGCGCGCAAAAGGCGGCCGGATCGTCGCGATCGGCACCACGTCGCTGCGCCTGCTGGAAAGTGCCGCCAGTGCCGACGGCACCATCGAGCCGTTTGCGGCGGAAACCTCGATCTTCATCACGCCGGGCTACCGCTTCCGCGCGGTCGATATTTTGCTGACCAACTTCCATCTGCCGCGCTCGACGCTGTTCATGCTGGTCTCGGCCTTCTCCGGCCTCGAGACGATGCAGGGCGCCTACGCGCATGCGATCAGGGACGGCTACCGGTTCTATTCGTATGGCGATGCGTGTTTGCTGTTTCGCGCGCGAGGCTAGCTCCGCAAGCACGGTTGCTTCACCGTCACCCTGAGGCGGCCGCTTCTTCAGCGGCCCTCGAAGGGCGACGGCCCGACTGGGGCCGATGCATCCTTCGAGACGCCCGCCGCGCGGGCTCCTCCAGCGACAATGGCTGCGCCATTGCGCGGGGATGACGGTTCTTGCATTCACGCCATCGCGCGTTCGGGCAGCAGCTCGGCGATCTGCACCGCGTTGAGGGCGGCGCCCTTGAGCAGCTGATCGGCCGCGACGAACATCGAGATCGAGTGACCGCTGGGGTCGCTGAGATCCTTGCGGATGCGGCCGACCAGCACGTCGTCCTGGCCGGAGGCGTCGATCGGCATCGGGAAGTAGTTCTTGGCGCGATCGTCGACGACCTTGACGCCCGGCGCCTGCGCCATCATCGCGCGCACCTGGTCCTCGGTGATCGGCTTTTCGCATTCGAAGGTGATCGACTCGCAATGCGCGCGCAGCACAGGCACCCGCACGCAGGTAACGCCGACCGCGATCTTCTCGTCCTCGAAGATCTTGTGGGTCTCCTTGATGACCTTGGTCTCCTCGTCGTTGTAGCCGGTCTCCGGATCGATCGCCGTGTTGTGGTTGAACAGGTTGAAGGCGTAGGGGTGCGGCATCACCTTCGGGGTGTAGACCTGTCCGTTAAGATTGGCGCGGGTGGACTCGACGAGCTCCTCCATCGCAGCTGCGCCGGCGCCGCTCGCGGCCTGGTAGGTCGAGATGATCACGCGCTTGATGCGGTTCTTCTGGTGGATCGGCCACAGCGGCACCAGCGCGGTGATGGCGGCGCAGTTCGGGTTGGCGATGATGCCCTTGTGGTCGCGGATGCGGTTGGCGTTGATCTCGGGGATCACCAGCGGCACGTTCGGATCCATCCGGAACGCCGAGGAATTGTCGACCACGACGGCGCCGGACTTCACCGCAAGCGGCGCGAACTTCCTGGAGATGCCGCTGCCGGCCGAGAACAGCGCGATGTCGACGCCCTCGAAGGCGCGCTCGGTCAGTTCCTCGATCACGATCGGCTTGCCGCGGAAGCTGATGGTCTTGCCGGCCGAGCGGGCGCTCGCCAGCGCCTTCAGCTTGCCGACGCGGAAGCCGCGCTTGTCCATGGTGGCGATGAATTCGGCGCCGACGGCACCGGTGACGCCGACAATCGCGACGACGGGATCGTTACTCACTTTGTCCTCCATTCGAGTTGTATTTCAGGCAACAAAAAAGCCCCGGACCTTCATCAGGCGGGGCTTCGGGTAGAGATGATGCGGTTCGACCGACTACGCGCGCACGCCTCCCGAGGCCCCGGAGGGCTTGGTGGTTTTGCTGGTGCGTTTGGTCGCGGTGATCATGGAGCGGACTTATGCGGGACAGATCGGCGTCCGTCAACGGCTTTTGGGCGAAAACTTGGCGAGAGAAAACTTGGCGAGTGCCGCGCCGGCCTCAGCGCCTGCGCGCGCCGGGCGGTTCGAGGATCACCTCTTTCAGGTCGCTGCCGGCGAGCACGACGATAACGAAATTGAGCTTGCCGCGTTCGCGCATCAGGCCACCACTGATCGCCTTTCCGGAGGTCGTGCGCTCGGCCACCCGCACGGCGTCGGCGAGGCGATGCCGGAGCGCCCTCAGCACGGCGAGGTTGTCACGGTCTTCGGTGCCGAGCGACTTCAGCGGCGCGGCGGCCTCGCCACCCACCACTTCGCCGGTCGCCGCGTCAATGGCGTGCCGCCAGATGCGGTCCTGCTGCATGGTCTTGACCCGGTAGACCGCAGGCTCCGACGCGCCGTCGAAGCTGATGTCGGCGGTTATCGAACCGGAATGCAGCGCCTCCGCAATCGCCATCGCCTTGCGCAGCGAGATCTGGGCCGCCTGGAAGCTGTCGAGCTCGCGGCGAACCGTGTGCGCATCGAGCGCGGTGTCGTTATCCTGCGGGGTAAGCGCTGCAGCCGTTGAGCTCGTGATCGCGTGCGCCGGCGTCGCGAAGGGCAGGGCAATGAGCGCGGTTGCCAGCAGCCGCGTGCCGAATGCCCAATGCCGCAGTGCGTGTAATCGTCCCGTCGTCATGGTCGCATCCGTCGCGTTGAACCGCCGCCCGGGCAGAGAAAGTGCGGCCGACCTTTGTTAGTCAGAGGTCGGCCGCCGAACGTTCAGACGGAGCGATGGCGGCAGCTCCGTCCTGACGATCGGCGACACGAAACCGTTGGGGGGCTGAACTTGGGTTTCGCGTCTCATTGCAACTAAACAATACGGTTTCGTTCTGTTTCCTTCAAGGCTCATCACGACAACGTGTGAGGCGATGCAACGATCCTAAAACTGTCAGCGGGCCGGGCGGCGGCGCGCCTTCGTCGCTTCCTTGATCGCCTCTTTGGCCGCATCGCGAAGCCGGTCCTGCGGCCCGACGGCGCCGGCGAGAAACAGCCGGATCGAGACTTCCATCCGGGTCTCGGCGGTCTTCATGTCGATCGGAATTCCGAATGTTGCCATCCGGTGGGTGTGGCCGACCACCATGTTGAGAAATGTCTCGGCGGCGATTGTGGTGTCCTCGAGATCGAGAACGCCTTTATCGACCAGATGGTCGAAGAAATCCGCCGTGGTGGACACCGCTTTCGACCAGCCCTCGTCGACGGCAAGCTTGGCGACCTCGGGGAAATTGATTGCCTGCGCGGTCAGGATCCGGCTGAAAGCGATGGAGTCGGCGCTGCAATTCAGCACCAATAGCTGGCGTCCGAGCTCGGTCAGCCGTTCCTCGACCGAACCGTCGCAGTTGCCGCCGGCCTGCGCTTCGGCTGCCGCGGCGGCGAGCGGGGCAAGCCAGCGGGCGATCTCGCGGCGGAGCACCGCGGCGAACAGGCCGCGCTTGTCGCCATACTGACCGTAGACGGTGGGCTTGCTGACGCGGGCGGCCTCGGCCACCGCGTCGATCGACGTCGCATCGAAGCCGCGCTCGAGGAACAGGCGGGTGGCGACCTCGATCAGCCGCTGGTCGCGCTCGATCGCAGCGTCCCGCGTCGGCCGGCCGCCGCGTGACTTGATCACGCCGCGCTTGGCCACCTTGGCCTTGGTTGCCGTCAATCCCATTTGCCCATTCATCTCGTTGTGCATCGGACGGGTCTGTCCGGTCTATAACCCGCGCCGTGCGGATTCGTCCATTCGGCGGTACCGGGAGCAGGCCGCTTAAGGGGGCGTCGCAGTCCAGGCCTGCCCGGCGGCGGCCTTGTCGTATCCGTACTGGTACAGCGCGCGCATATAGGCGGTGTCGAAGCCCTGCGTTTCCGGCGCCGGATAGCCGCGCTCGATGTAGGACAGATGGAAACCCAGCCGGTTGCGCCGGGCGAAGTCATAGGTCGAGAGGATCACGGAGCGTGTCTGCGCCTGCGTGATCGCGGAAATGCTGCGGGAGGCGACCTCGATCGTCGAGTTCGAGACCAGCTCGAAGTTGCCCTCGAGCTTCTTGTTGACGAGGATGTAGATGTTCATGCGGCTGTTGGCGGGCCAGCCGCGCTCGCGGAACAGCAGCGCATCCGGCAATGTCAGCACCGGCGCGGTCACGCCGCCGTCGACATGCATCTCCTGGAACCGGCGGCCCTGGCCTTCGGCGTCGATCATGATCGGCGGAAACACCAGCGGGATGCTGGCGGACGCGGCCATCACGTCGCGAAACAGCTGCAGCGCCTCGGGCGTTCCGACAGCGGCGATTCGCCCCATGTCCCAGATCACCGTGCGCTGGGTGTCGAGATCGGTGGTGACGATCAGGAGCTTTCGGCCCTTGGCGTTTTCGCGCGCCACCTCGCTCAGGATCTCCGGACCGACGTAACGCGCCACCAGTTCGCGCAGCCGCTTGTTGCCGAACAGCCCGGAGCCGAACAGCACCCGCATCAGGCTCGGATCCTGCAGCAGGCTTTCCGCGATGCCCGAGGTGTAGACCTCCTTCAGCGTGTCGTCGTAGCGCGGGCCAAGGAAGGCAAAGGGCGCAATCAGCCCGCCGGTGCTGACGCCGGAGACGACTGAAAAGGCCGGACGGTTGCCGGCCGCGGTCCAGCCGTTGAGGACGCCCACGCCATAGGCGCCGTCGGCACCGCCGCCGGAGAGGGCGAGGTAGGTCTTGATCGGGGCGAGGTCGCTCTTCTCGAGCTTGAATTTTGACGCCGGCTCGTCGGCATAGCGGCGCAGCCCGTTGAGGTCGAGCACCCGCGAATTGGCGGCGTCGGCGGCCGTGTAGGGCATCCGCGGCAGCGAGCTGCAGGCCGAAAGCGCCAAGGCGAGGCCGCACAGCAGGATCGCTTGCCGGATCGCGCGGGCGGCCGTCATCCAAAGGCCGGCGCCGGCGCGCTGGATGCTAGGGGGTAAGACCATCTCTGCCAGTCACGTTCTCGGATCGACGTCGCTGCGGGAAGCCGGTTGCCAGATTGTCGTCATAAAACGATACTGTTTCGTTTTGTTTAACGGGGCTGATGATGCAAGGCAAGCGTCCGGCCGGTTGTCCGTGTTCACGAAGTCGCGCGAGGGCCGCTATCCGACGGGTTGATCGGGCACCGGCGACACGCAATAAGCAGCCGCATGACTCTTCCCAATCATTTCGAGCTGCTGGCGACCGACGGCGCCGCCCGCACCGGGCGCCTGACCACGCCGCACGGCCTCGTGCGGACGCCCGCCTTCATGCCGGTCGGCACCGCGGGCGCGATGAAGGGCATGCATTGGCGCGAGGTGCGCGATGCGGGCGCCGATATCGTGCTCGGCAACACCTATCACCTGATGCTGCGCCCGGGCGCCGAGCGCATTGCCGAGCTTGGCGGCCTGCAGCGCTTCACCGGCTGGGGCGGCCCGATGTTGACGGATTCCGGCGGCTTCCAGGTGATGTCGCTGTCGGAGCTGCGTAAGGTGACCGAGAAGGCCGTGACCTTCCGCTCGCATATCGACGGCACCAAGGTCGAGCTGTCGCCGGAGCGCTCGATTGAGGTGCAGCGGCTGCTCGGGTCCGATATCGCCATGCAGATGGACGAATGCGTCCGGCTGCCGGCGGAGCGCGCCGACATCGAGCGCGCGATGCAGTTGTCGCTGCGCTGGGCTGAACGCTCCAAGCGCGCGTTTGAGGCGGCGCCTGACGGCTACATGCTGTTCGGCATCGTGCAGGGCGGCGACGTGCCGGATCTGCGGCACGCCAGCGCGCGCGGGCTGACCGACATCGGCTTTCACGGTTGCGCGATCGGAGGGCTCGCGGTCGGCGAGCCGCAGGCGGTGATGCTGGCGATGATCGAGGAGACCGCGCCGGCGCTCCCGGTCGATCGGCCGCGTTATCTGATGGGCGTCGGCACGCCGGAGGACATCCTCGAGGCGGTAGCGCGCGGCGTCGACATGTTCGACTGTGTGATGCCGACACGGAACGGACGCCACGGCATGGCGTTCACCCGCTTCGGGCAGATCAATTTGCGCAACGCCCGGCACGTCGACGATCCGCGCCCGCTCGATGAAGAGAGCCCGTGGCCGGCGGCGAGCGGCTATTCGCGTGCCTATCTGCATCACCTGGTTCGATCAGGCGAAACACTTGGGGCAATGCTGCTGTCCGAAATCAACGTCGCCTACTACCAGCAGCTGATGCAGGGCATCCGCGATGCGGTGGCGAACGGCACGTTCGAGGACTTCAGAACGAAAACGCGCGCCGGTTGGGCGCGCGGTGACATCGCTCCAAGATGAGCTGTGTGATCAGTTGCACACGATCGGTTTCACCGCGTGTTTGGTAACGAACCCGTAACCGCAGTTGTCGCAGGTCCAGAGATAGCTGATCAAATTGTCGAACAGGTACGCGGAGGCTTCCGCCGCCACCATGGAGTCCGCACACACCGGACAGGTCGGCAAATCGCAGCCGCGCGGATCGGGCCTGGACGCTGTGGTCGACAGAACTTCAGCGAGAGCTGGCATGTGACCTCCTTTGCGTTCTGAGCTGCACCTGACGAAAGTATATAAACCCATTTGTTTGACCTTGTCGCAACACAAATGCGTAGGTTTTACGTTATTTGCGCAGGTTCTATTTTGCGATGCAACGAATTCGCGCTGCGGCGGTTTCTCACTTGCGTGCCATGGTACGCTGCTTCTAATGAGACAAGACCGCATATTCCCAGCACATCCGCTACAGGAGCCGCTTGATGGACGCGCCGTCGACAACGAGTGCAGTGCAACCCGGACGCGGCCGCGTCTTTGACTCCATCGTCGATGCGATCGGCTCTACGCCGATCGTGCGGCTGCGCAGATTGCCGCAGGCGGCTGGCGTCAACGCGACGATCCTCGCCAAGCTGGAATACTTCAATCCGGCAGCCAGCGTGAAAGACCGCATCGGCGCGGCGATGATCGTGGCGATGGAGAAGGCCGGCATCATCAACGCCGACACCGTGCTGATCGAGCCGACCTCGGGCAACACCGGGATTGCGCTTGCCTATGTCGCGGCCTCGCGCGGCTATCGGCTCAAGCTCGTCATGCCGGAATCGATGTCGATCGAGCGGCGGCGGATGCTGGCCTTTCTCGGCGCGGAGATTGTGCTGACCCCGGCCGCGCAGGGCATGAAGGGCTCGATCGCGACCGCGGAGGAATTGGTGCGCACGACGCCCAACGCTGTCATGCCGCAGCAATTCAAGAACCTCGCCAATCCCGAGATCCATCGCCGCACCACCGCCGAGGAGATCTGGAACGACACCGGCGGCAACATCGATTACTTCGTTGCCGGCGTTGGCACCGGCGGCACCATCACGGGCGTTGGCCAGGTGCTGAAGCCGCGCAAGCCATCATTGCGTGTCGTCGCGGTGGAGCCGGAAGAGAGCCCGGTGCTGTCGGGTGGCCAGCATACGCCGCACAAGATCCAGGGCATCGGCGCGGGCTTCATCCCTGACATCCTCGACCGCTCCGTGATCGACGAGATCGTCAAGGTCAACAGTGCGACCGCGATCGAGACCGCGCGCGAGCTGGCGCGCAACGAAGGCATCCCCGGCGGTATCTCGTCGGGTGCCGCGATCGCTGCCGCCTTGCAGATCGGCAAGCGGCCGGAAGCGGCCGGCAAAACCATTCTGGCGATTGTGCCGTCATTCTCGGAGCGCTATCTCTCTACGGTACTGTTTGAAGGAATCTGACACACAGGAATCCAGCATATGGCTGACCAGCCGAGGCGACCGCGAACCCTGAACGATGCGCGCAGCGAAGCCGAGGCGGCGTTCAAGCGCGCCACCACCAAGGTCGCGGACGCGGTGCCAAAGACCGTCGCTGTCCCCGGCGTCCGCGAGCAGGTCACGCTGCGGATCGATCAGGACGTGCTGGAGTATTTCCAGGAGGGCGGCCCCGGCTGGCAGGACCGCATCAACGCGGCGCTGCGCAAGGCCGCCGGAAAGTAACACCTTTCGAAACCGGGAGGCCCGGGACGATCCCCGGGCTTTGGCTGGCGGGCGCGGCCGCGCTGGCTGCGGCGCGAGCGTCACCTCGCGCGCGCCGGCTTCCTTGCGGTCGGTTTCAGGTTCATGAGGTTGCCGGCCAGGATCATGGCCGCGCCGAGCACCGTGTAAACATCGAGCCTTTCGGCATAGATCAGCCAACCGGCGATCGCCGTCAGCGGCACGCGGACGAAATCCATCGGGATCACGACAGTCGCGTCGGCGTGGAGCAGGGCGCGTGCCATGCAATAGTGCGAGAACGTGCCGCAGAACGCGATCACGGCGAGCCAGCCCCAGGTCGAGAGCGGCGGCCAGGTCCAGACATAGAGCGCAGGCCCGATGCTCGCGAGCGATTGCACCACCAGCATCCAGAACATGATCGTCAGCGTCTGCTCGGTCCGCGTCAGCGACTTGACCACGGCGACCGAGATGCCGAAGCCGACCGCCGCGGCGAGCGCGATCAGCTGGCCCGGATTGATCGCGCCGGCCGCCGGCCGCACGATCACGAACACGCCGACCAGCCCAAGCACCATCGCGACGATCTTCCACAGCGTCATCCGCTCGCCGAGAAAGCTCGCCGCAAGGATCGCGGTCCAGATCGGCATCGTGAACTCGATCGCGACCACCTGGCCGATCGGGATCAATGTCAGCGCAAAGAACCAGCCGAGCTGCGCGCAGAAATGGATCAGGTTGCGCACGATATGGACGTGCACCCGTGCCGTCTTCACGATCGCAAACCCGCCATTCATGTGGATCAGCGGATAGAGCATCGCGAAGCCGAGCACGCCGCGCACGGCCATCAGCTGGAAGACGTTGACCTCGCGCGTCGCCTCGCGGCCGGCCACCGCCACGATCAGCATCAGCGCGAGCCAGCCGGACATCCACAATGCTGCGCGGGTCTTTGAGGGCGTGCGATCCATGACGGGGAACGGCGGAGGAGGGGTGCCCGGTATCGGCGAGCTGCCATGAATTTGCAACGCGCAATTCCGTCTGCGCGGTGATGCGTCACCCACGCGATCTCTGCTAAGCAGCATCGACTACGCTGTCATCCCGGGGCGCACGTGAAACGGGCGAACCCGGGATCTCGAGATTCCGGGTCTGGCTCTGCGAGCCATCCCGGAATGACGAACGCCAAAAAGGAGGATCTGCTCATGCGCGTCTTGCAACCGGCCGAATGGTCGAAACCCCGCGGCTTCTCGCACGGTGTCGCGTTCGACGCGCCCGGCAAGTGGATCGTGCTGGCGGGGCAGACCGGCGGCGACGAGAAGGGCGACTACGCCCCCGAGATGGCCGCCCAGGTCGGCACCGCGTTGAAGCGCATCATCAAGCTGTTGAATGAGGCCGGTGCTGGCCCCGAGCACATCGTCCGCCTGACCTGGTACCTGACCAGCCGCAGCGAATATGAGGCCGCGGGCGCCGGTATCGGCGCGGCGTGGAAGGAGACGCTCGGGCACAATTTCCCGCCGTCCACCTTGCTCTATATCGACGGGCTGGTCGATCAGCGCGCCAAGGTCGAGATCGAGGTCACCGCATTCGTGCCTGCGGCATAGCACCGCTGGGGCGTAAACAAAAAGCCCTCGGGGATGACTCGAGGGCTTTCCAGGTTGGAGTTCGGATCGATTACTTCGACAGCGTGATGCTGGCGCCGCGGAACTGGCTGTCAGCCCTGATGGTAACGGCCTGCTTGTTGCCGGTGGTGCGCATCGAGATATCGGCGTTGAAGCCGGGAGCGCTGGCAACGACCTGGAAGTTGCCGCCGCCGCCGCGACCCTGCAACGAGCCGCTGACATTGCGGCTGGACTCGCTCCAATTGCCGCTGACCACGCTGCCTTCGGCCTGCACATCGGCCGCTAGGTTGAACTTGTAAGCGTCGCTGGCGCAGGTGAGGCTCATGGTCATCCGGGGCCCGCCGACGTGATACGTCGCCCGGCAGCGGATGCGCTCGCTGGAGCCGTCGTCCAGCGTGACCGAGCCGGCGCCCGACCAGGTGCCCGCCATGCCGGCGAACGGGCCGGACTGGGCATGGCCCGTGGTACTTGCGAGTGCGGTCACGAAAAACGCGGCGGCTGCAAATGCTGGCCGCCGCGCGATGGCAAAGAAACTTGATAGGCTGGTGATCTTACTGACGGGATGCTTCCCATCGGCCGCTGCATGGTACGCCAGCTGATGCCCCATTCCACTTCCCCGATCCGGAGTTGCCACTGAGTTGTCCGTTCGCATATGCACCATTGATCGAGACTCGCACAAGTCCCCCGCTGCCGACGGTGCCGGAGATCGCCGCGCCCTGTGCCGAGATCTTTCCTTCAGCGACGGTCACGGTCGAGCTCTGCGACGGTTCGCAGCTGCCGGTCTTGGTGACGACGGTGACGTTCCAAAGCCCGTCATAAGGCTGCTGAGCGGACACGGGAGCAGCGGTGAGGGCAGCAGCCGAAGCGACCGAAGTGACCAAAATCAGGTCGCGAATGCGGATCGAACGCATGAATCAAATCCCTGTAATTTCGTGTGATGGCGCGGCTTATCCTGTCACAATGTGTTCAAAATTTGCTGCGTCGCGGGAGTCCCCAAATGTTCCTGTGAACTCAAACACATCATGGTGAATTCGGTTCCGGATCAGGAACGGAAAATCCGAGCATGGCTTTTCGAACGAGGTATTCATATACTCTGCTCGGGTTAGTGTTTGCCGGGGCTCAAATTCGGCGCCTTGGTAGCAAACTGCTCATCCTGGACCTTGGCCGGCAACGAGCCGTTGACCTTGCCATAGTCAATGACCTGGGCGAGCAGACGCAAACCGAGCGGCGCCAGCGCGCGCTCCCACAGCTCGCGGGCGGTCTCGCCTTTCTTGACGAACACCCAGTCCTGCGCGGCGATCGCGCCGGCGTCCATGCGGTCGGCGAGGTGATAGATGCTGCCGCCGGCGATCGGATCGCCTTCCTTGATGGTCCACTCCACCGCGGCGATGCCACGGTGGCGCGGCAGCAGCGACGGGTGGTATCCGATGCCGCCGAGCCGGGACGCGGCAAGCGCCTCCCTGCTGACCCGGGCATGGCTGTGGGCGGTCACGATCAGGTCGGTGTCCGGCGCGATCTCGGCGGCCGTCACCAGCTTGGGATCAGCCTGGACAACGACTTCGATGCCGGCCGCCCTGGCCGCTGCCGCCAGCCGGTCCTCGCCGTCATGGACGACCACCCTGACCAGCGTGACGTGGTGTTCGCGCAGCATGTTCAGGGTCGTCACGCCGAAATGGCGGGAACCGACAAGGGTAATGCGCATGGGGATCTATTCCGTGGGGTTTACTCGGGGATTGCTCGGGCCGCCGCTATGCCGATAGCACACCGCGGCGGCCTGTTTCGCTGTCTTGCCCCTTATCAACAGGACGGCCGGGTGGCAAATGTCAGGCCGCCGGCTGCTTGCTGGCCAAAACCTTGTCGATGCGCCGGCCGTCGAGGTCGACGATCTCGAATTCCCAGCCCTGCGCGGCGGTTTTCGCGCCGACATCGGGGATCGCGCCGAATTCATGCAGCAGGAAGCCGGCCGCGGTCTGGTAGGGCCGCGGCGATGGCAGCGTGATGCCGAGCAGCTCGCTGAATTCCAGCGCCGGCATCCAACCGGAGATCAGATAGGAGCCGTCGGCGCGCCGGACATAGGCAGGCTCGGCCGGTCCTTCCTCGGTGTGGAAGGCACCGACGATGGCCTCGAGGATGTCGGCGCTGGTGACGACACCCTGGAAGGTGCCGTACTCGTCGTGGACGAGGCCGATATGCACTCTGGAGTCGCGCAGGATCGCGACCACGTCGCGGGCGTCGACGGTCTCCGGAATGATCGGTGCATCGCGCGTCAGCGCGCGGATGTCGGGCGTCTGGCCCGCGAGGTAGACATCGAGCACGTCCTTGGCCTGCACGATGCCGAGCGCGTGATCGCGGTTGCCGTCGAACACCACGCAGCGCGAGTGACTGCTCTTTTGCAGCGTCGCCAGGATCTCGGCCGCGGGGGCGGCGAGGTCGATCAGGCTGACCTCGTGGCGCGGCGTCATCACGGCGCCGACCGGCAGATCGCCGAGCCGCATCACGCCGGCGATCATCTCCTTTTCGCCGGGCTCGAGCACACCGGCGTTCTCGGCCTCCACCACCAGCGTCTTGATCTCGTCCTCGCTGACGCGGTCCTGTGCATCCTCGCGATGGCCGAGCACCCACAGCAGCAACTTGCCGGAACGGTCGAGCAGCCACACCAGCGGCAGCGACAGCCGCGCCATCATGGTCATGGCCGGAGCGACCTTGACCGCGATCGACTCGGGATCGCGCAATGCGATCTGCTTCGGCACCAGCTCGCCGACGATCAGCGAGGCATAGGTGATCACGCCGACGACGAGGCCGACGCCGACCGCGTCGGCGACACTTGGGGACACGCCGAGCTCAAGCAGCCATTGCGTCAAACGCTGGCCGAGCGTTGCGCCCGAGAAGGCGCCCGACAGCACGCCGATCAGCGTGATGCCGATCTGCACCGTAGAGAGGAACTTGCCGGGATCGGAGGCCAGTGCAAGGGCGCGGCGCGAACCGCTGACGCCTCGTTCGACCAGCGCCGCGAGACGCCCCGGACGCGAGGAAACGATCGCGAGCTCCGACATCGACAACAGACCGTTGACGACGATCAAGACCGCCACGATCGCAAGTTCCAGATATAACACGGGAGTCCCTAAACATTGGCGGCGTCGGCCGCTACACGACCCAATATAGGCATACCGGAGCGGTTTTGCTGTGCCTTGTCGGACGTCCCTGCACAAGCAGAGGGTGCGTATGGCCAGCATGCAGCAGGAGATTGCGGCATTTTGGCGCGCTGGCATCATGCCTAGGCGAGGATCCGCAGCGCCGGCTTGGCGAACCTCCTGCCCGATGAGGCGGGCTGCATCAGCATTCGTTTGGAGGCGGCTTGCAGTTGCACGCGCAAGTCGGCGTTGCATTGCTTCATCTGGTTGCGCAATTCGCGGCGGGAGAAGGCGGTGAGCGAGGGGTCCGCGAGTTGCTGCCAGGCCTTGCGCAGCCATTCCTGCAGTTCGCGAATGTTCTGATCCAGAACCTTCTGATCAAACACGTCGGGCTGGGTCATGCCGCCAAATCCCACGAAGCGATCAGTTGCAAAGTAACGCTGATTCGCGTCGCTTCACCTAGCGCAATGTTGCGCAGGCGCGTTTGCGGCAGGGGAGATCGAAGGCTGCAGGCGTGTTCGTGTCCGCGTCAGCGAGCGTCGCTGGGCCCGGTGCGCAGCAAATCCAGCGCGACCGGCAGCGCGAGGAACAGCGCTGCGAGCATCGAGAGATGACGCGTCTGCGCGGCGGTCAGGCCGAGATCGTATTGGGCGAGATAGGCCAGCATGATCGCGATGTAGGCGGCGACGCAGATTGCGACGGCGACGCTTCCGAAATCGATCTTGCTATCGGTCTTGTCGTCCACGGCGGCACCACGTCGTTGCGGGAGCGGTGTAGCGTGGCTCGGCTTCACCAACTATGAGCTGGATCACGAGCGGAGGGGCCACTCCGGCCAAATGGCTTCGTGCGTCACGACGGGCCAACTGGCGGAGGCAAACGTCGCGATCCTTCGCGCGGAAGCTCGACCGGGATGTGGGGCGCGGTGCTCACCACGGGGGGGCCTCCGTCAGAATGGGTCTGGCCGTTGAGCAATGTCTCGAGCACCAAAAAGAATTTTTCAGAAAGCATGGGCGTAGCCCTCGTCGTCTAATGTCCTTGTGTCGCGGCGCGCCGCGGAAAATTCGATCAACAAAATGCGAGTCGCACCGGCATGGCGATGCTGCGGCGCAAGGTCTCCCGCACGCAATCCGGGAGATTACCGGCGCTCACGCCGTCAACCGAGGCTTGCGCGAAATAGTTGCCAGGTTCCTAACGATTGCCGGCGCGGCACGTGATGGCGCTCACCGTTCCTTCAAGGATGCACGTTAATGATAGGGGTATGGATCGTGACCAGGACATCGACGAGGGATTTGGATCGGCGCTGCGCCGCAGCTACGGGCAGCTGGCCTGGTGGATCGTCCGACTTAATCGCGTGCTCGAACCGTCGCGCGCGGCCGAACCACCGCGCACCCAATTGCCGCCGCGGCCAGCCGTTCCGCCACGTCGGCCTGTGCCGCCGCGCCCGGAATAGACCCCACCGGATTACCGGCTTCCGCTGTATCGGCCGTGCGGCCGGACTGCTATTCATGCGCCATCCGCGGACCCCTCCGGTCCGCCGTTTTTGACGATGCGGCCGCGCGGCCGCGCAAGCGACGAGGGACGAACGCAATGATTGAGACGGTTGGCATTATCGGCGCCGGGACCATGGGCAACGGCATCGCGCAGATCTGCGCGGCGGCAGGCCTCGGCGTGACCATGGTGGATATTTCCGACGCGGCGGTCCAGCGCGGCCTGAAGACGGTCGGGAGCAGTCTCGATCGGCTGGTCGCCAAGGAGAAGATGACCGCGGCCGATCGCGACGCGACGCTCGGGCGCATCAATGCGACCACCGACAAGACCAAGCTCGCCGCCTGCGATCTCGTGATCGAAGCCGCGACCGAGAACGAGGAGTTGAAGATCAAGATCCTGAAGGATCTCTGTGCGGGGCTGAAGCCGAGCGCGCTGGTCGCAACCAACACCTCGTCGATCTCGATCACCCGCCTTGCAGCCTCGACCGATCGTCCCGACCGCTTCATCGGGATGCATTTCTTCAATCCGGTGCCGGTGATGGCGCTGCTCGAATTGATCCGGGGCCTGCAGACCTCGGACGACACTGTCGCCAAGGCCGAAGCGTTCGCCAAGCGAGTCGGCAAGGTGGCGATCACGGCGAAGAACAGCCCCGGCTTTGCGGTGAACCGCATCCTGTGCCCGATGATCAACGAGGCGATCTTCGCGCTGCAGGAAGGCATTGCCACCGCCGAGGAGATCGATGCCGGCATGAAGCTCGGCTGCAATCATCCGATCGGCCCGCTCGCGCTCGCCGATCTGATCGGGCTCGACACGATGCTGTCGGTGATGGAGGTGTTCTACACCGGCTTCAACGACCCCAAGTACCGGCCGGCGCCGCTGCTGAAGGAGATGGTCGACGCCGGCCATCTCGGCCGCAAGACCGGGCAGGGGTTCTACAGCTACAGCAAGTGAGGCCGGCGCGCGCCCGACCCCGTAATCATCCGGGATGGATCGCGCGGACAAGGTCGCGTAACGACAAGACCTGATCCGCCACGAGGCGGGGGACATCAGAAACGAGGCCCGGTCTCCTAGGCACACCGGGCCTCGTTTTTTTGTGGGATACCGGGCTCAGTTGGCCGATGCGACCGGCGTGACGCCGGTTTCCTCGGGATCGGCGCCGAACAGGCCGACGAGGAACTTGTAGTAGTCCGGCATCTTCTCCTTCAGCGTGGCGCGCGTATAGGGTTCGTGCTCGGAATCCTTGCCGGCCAGGAAGATGCTCGCCGTCACCGCGAAGAACTCCTGCTGGTTCTTCAGCGCATAGGCCTCCTTGGCGAACAGCTCCTTCGATTTGGCCTGGCTGAGGAAGCCCTTGATGCCCTTGTTCTCAAAGCCGTTCGGCATCAGCCGCGCGTGATAGGCGTGAAGGAATTCGTGCAGCAGCACCGGCTCCTTCGCGTAACGCATCATGTTCGGACGCATCCTGATGATGCCGATGCCGGAATCGAGCGCAAGCGCGAGCGGATCCGAATTGGTCCATTGCTGCTTGTCGTGATCCCAGATGGTGACGTCGCGGGTCGTGCCGCGGTCCCATTCCGGCGGCGTCAAGCCATAGCAGGCCGCTGCCGCGCCTTCGTCGAGACACGCCATCTCGCTCGCAACGATCGGCACGCGATGGAAGAACTGCAACACCTTCGGGCTGAAGCCCGCGGTTTCCACGACGTCGAGCTGGCGGCGGACCATGTCGGCGATGCTGGTGACGTCCTTGCGGTCGGCGTTCTCGGAGAGATCGAAGACGTAGCCGCGATATTTCTCGACGCTGCTTGGTGCCGCCTCGGACGCCCCCGACATTCGTGGTCCGGCAACGGCCGCTCCGGCCGCAAGTGACAGGATCATTGAAGCAATGAGCGTGCTGCGCATGATTATCCCCCGTGCGACGAGCCCTCTCCGGGTGTCGTCGTCCATTGAGCCGCGCGGGAGACTAGGGCAGCCGTCTTGCAGCGCGCTTAAGTCGTACATTTCAACCGGGCATCTGCGATTAGGCGCCGGTTAACTACGTGCGCTGGGATGGCCGGCGGGCAGCGGGCAGCGGGCCGGCGGGTCTGGAGGCCGCGCGGGCCGATGACCGGTCGGCCGTCCTCTCGATGCCGCGACTGGGTTTTGAACCATCGTCACAGCTTCTTGAGGCGGTGGCCGGAAACCTCGCAGATCCTGCCGGCGTACCTAGATGAGCGGCTGGGAGCCGATGGAGCAAGGAAACACGATCATGCGCAGGACGAATTGGGCAATTCTGGCGTTCGCGGCCATCGGAACGAGCTGGATTGTCGGTTCCGCGTCGCCTGCTGCGGCCGATCCCTATGAGTATCCCTGGTGCATCCAGGGCCGGCAGGAGGGATATCCCGGCTATTGCGGCTACCAGACCTATCAGCAGTGCCAGGCATCCGCATCGGGCCGCGATGCCTATTGCGGCATCAATCCGCGCGTTGCCTTCAGCCAGCAGCGGTTGGCGCCGCGGGCGTTCCGCTGAGCGGTGCAAGGAGGTCGGGCCAAGCGACCGTCGGGCACGATGGTTGCATAGCTGACGGTCGGATCATTTTTTCTGCCTTGGAGCGAATATGGGCGAGATCATCAGGTTCATCTCGAAGTCCGAACGCGAGCGTGCGCGTCTGATCCGCGAGGCGCGTGCGAATTATGAGCGCATCTTTCCATCGGCCGACCCGGCTGATGCGCAGGGCGCCGCAGACGAGGGCAGCGGCAGCGAGGCGTCGTCGAAGCCGTAGCGCGCCGGTATTGCGCGCAAGGGGAGGCGGAGCGGCGATGTGGCAGCGTTTGTGGCAAACTTGGACGATCGACAAGCCGGCCGCGCTTGGCGATTGGCTGTGGCAGATCCTGGTCGTTGAGCTCGCCGCCTTGCTCGATCGGCTGACGTTGCGGAAGCTGATCGCGCTGATCCCGGTTGCGATCGTGATCGGCGCCTATTGGCACCGGATTCCGCTTCCTCCCGAGCTGATGCTGGTCGGCGATGTGCTGGCCTATATCGACATCTTCTCGATGATCTTCCTGATCGGCTTCTTTACCCGGGTTGCGACGGTTGTGGCGGTCGTCAGACAGGCTATCGGTCTCGTCCGCGGCGTGATGCAGCATGTGCCGATGGCACTGCACAGGTTTGGCATTCGTCACCGTCGCGCCAAGGACGGTCCGCGCCGCACGCGGCTGATGCATGCGAAGACAGATGACGATGGCGCCGCCGGCATGGCAGGCTTGGCTTGGGCCTAGTCCGACGCGATGTGGCGGTGACGAACGCGATCGTGGCGTCTATCGCGGCTGCCCGGCCTGATCGCCATCATCCGCCTTCGGCCGGGCCGGGCTGTGCGCGGACGCGCCGTCCTGGCTCCGCCGGTGCGAACTGGAGAGGTCCGTCGCGGCGTGCTGGGATCGATGGAACGCGATACCCATCTGGAAACTCCAGACGCCAAACAGCAGCGCGCCTGCCACACAGGCCGCCACGAAAGCCCAATCGCGTTTGCTCATCGGTTCGATACCGCACCAACCGCGTGTGTTCCGAGGCTCGCCCAAGCGAGCCCGCCGCATTGTGAGACGATTGCACGCGCTTGTCGATCCGCGCTGCTCACCCTCGCATCGGTCACGGAGCGGTGATTATCAAATCATGCGTCCAGAAACACTGCGATCAGATTGACCGGCCCCCGCAACAAACTTGCCAAACTTTCACTAGGGCGTTGGCGCACTGAGTTCGAAAATGTAAGGACCCGATCGGACGATTCGCCAATGACCGAACTTGAGGAGCTCAGATATTTCGAGCATCAGTGCCTGGAGATGGCGGAGCAATCCACGCTGCCCGATGCTCGCCGCGCGCTCCAGATCCTGGCGCGCAACTACGCCGCTGCGGCTGAAATCGTCGAACGGCGCGCGCAATCCGCCAACACCGCACTCGCGCAGCTGTTTCGATGCTTGAGGCTGTGACCGGTTGAGGGCGTGACGAGGGCGCCGGTCACGACGACCGATCCCGATGGCGCGGATGCGGTCTGCGCCTAAAGCCGCCGGCTTCAGGACCTTTCGGTCCACCGTCGTCGGCATCAAGATGCTTGAACACATCGGGCGACGCTGCCATCAGATTGCGCGATCTCGGCGGCGTGGCGCCGTCGGCAGTCGGAAGGCGAGGTGCTGCGATGTTCTCGCTGACTTTTCTGGGAACGTCGGCAAGCGTGCCGTCTCCCGAGCGCAATCACCCGGGCGTTCTCGTCGAGGCAGCCGGCAGTCGTATTCTGGTCGATTGCGGCGAGGGGACGCAGCGCCAGCTGCTGCGGAGCGGCGCCGGCTTTCGACGGCTTGATCACCTGCTGCTGACCCACGGGCATTTCGATCATGTGCTCGGCATCCCCGGGCTGTTTTCGACCCTCCGGTTGCGGCAAAGTTCGGATGCGATGACGATTCATGCCGGGCCAGGCACGCTCGATGTCGTCGTCCGGATGCTGTCAGGCCTGTGGGGCGAGGGCAGAGCGCCGATCCCGCTTGATCTGGTGCCGTTGAGCGAGGGGCAAGTCCTCGACGCCGGCGAATTCACCATCGATTGCTTTCCGGTCCGCCACCGGGATACGGACAGCTTCGCTTTCTCGTTTCAGAGCGCGATACGCCGGCATCTCCTCCCGGACCGGCTTCTGGCGCTGCGCGTGCCTGATGGGCCGGTTCGCCGGGAGCTGGCGGAGGGGCGGCAGGCGAAGCTGGACGATGGTCGCACCATCGATCCGGAGCAGGTGCTTGGCCCGGCCCAGGGGCGAAAGAAGCTCGTCATTGTCGGTGATGCTGAAACAACCGAGGGGCTGGCTGAACACGTCAGGGACGCCGACGTGCTGGTGATCGAAGCGACGTTTCTCGAGCGCGACGCGGCCATCGCGCGCGACTACGGGCATTTGACGGCCAGCGAAGCCGCCGCGCTCGCAGCGCGGAGCGGGGTCAAGCAACTCGTCCTCACGCACATCTCCGGCCGCTATCCGGACGAGGACATTCTGGCGGAGGCGACGAGGACTTTCCCGAACAGCAGGATAGCCATCGACTTCGACCGCATCGCTATCTGAGTGTGCGCCGCACGAACAACGTTTCATTAACCCGACTCACGCAACGTCGTCCCAGGCCGTCTGGATGGGCCGCTAGCAGAAGGCCGCCACGAGTGACTACGTGGCGGCTTTTTGCGTCCCACAGTGCCAAGGGAGACGACCGATGGACTACGGCGCCTTCACCGACGCCAGCCTGAAGATGATGTACGAAGCCGTCCGCGGTGCGCTCAGAGCCGACGACGAATTCGAGGCAGCCGGCGAAGAGCCAAAATTCCGCGTCCGCGCGACGCCCGAGTGGAAACGGCATGCCGGCAGCCTCGAGGCCGAGATGCTGAAGCGAGGGATGCAGCTCGATATCATCGACTGGACAGGCGGTCAGGGCGAACTGCCGTTATCTTGACGGCCGAACTCCAGCAGCGTTCCGAATGTTCGCTCCGAATTGTGCGCTGAACGGCGCGCTTGCGCCGTCATGCGTCGCGCTCTCCCTCGGCGCGGGGGTAAACTTTGTGAGGGGGGCGGTTTTCGTTGTGCCTTGAGCTGTTCCCCGATCGTTCCCTCCCAACGGCGACGCTGGCCCGCTCAGAACGTCCCGTGGCCAAAGCCGAATTCCGCAAGGGCCTAATTGCTCCACCGATGCGCCGCCATTTCGCCGCGCCTCGTTCGCTTTGCCCAACTCTGTTCATATACCTTACGAGGTAACACAGATGTCATCTGTTCGCGGTTTGTGTCGCCACCGATCGGGGTATTCGATCCAGCTCTGCCTACGGCTCGGGCTCAAGGGCGTCCGTCAAGGCCTGCTTTATGTGTTCGGCCTGTTCCTTCGTCAGCTTCTCGGCGAAGTGGCCGTCTTTCTTCAACTGCGCTGGTCCCTTGAGCTCTCGATCATAAACCATCCAGTCGGTGCTTCCTCTCCGAACGACAAACCTTGACTGTAGGGGCGCTGCGTATCTCAACGATACCTCCCAATGAATCCAGCTGCTCGTCTCCAAAAGACACATCCGGCGACAGCTTGTTCCTGAACCGGGACACTGAAATTTCCTGCGCCACCTAAAGAGCAAGGCTCATGCCGGAATACACGCGCCTCCGACCGGTCCGGAGAACCGCAGGCAGGCTCGACGCAAGCGACGCCGAACGTGATGACTGCGACAGGGAGAGCAACGAGCCGTTGGCGTCCGAATGCGTCTGGTCCGAGCATTGGGATTGCAGTTCTGACCGTCCCGAAAAATTACGCCGCCGGGCCCGAAATGGTTTGTCCCCGCGACGCCCTGTTCTTCCAGCCTCTGGGCCCTGAAATCCCCAGCACCGAAAACCTACTAAAGATCGCAGCAAACAACTGTGGCTTGGTTCACACAAAAACTAAGAAGAGCCGGCGCCAGGGCCCGGGCCGGCTTCCAAACACCACGAGAGCGATGTCACTGCCGCACGGAAATTTCGCGAATGTTTGGCAGGCTGACTGCTTGCTCAAATGTATGAGCGGCCCGAGACATGGGCGACAGTCCGTACCGGACACATGGGTTACACTTTCCGCTTCCGTTCTGCGGGAGGTGTGATGCCGTGGAAAGCAAGTTCGGTGATGGAAGAGCGCCGTCGCTTTGTCGCCTGTCTTCTGGACGAGGAGGCCATGGCGGACGTCTGCCGGGAGTGATGCTGTGTTCCGCGTGTCCTACGATATTCCAGCAGGTGGCCCGTAGGCATCGTGATCAGCGATTACGCTGCAACTTCCGTCCTCTCGAAAAAACAGGCCATTGCCTGCGACTTCCTTCCACCAACCCCGGCCAATCCGCGATCGACGCATACTCACCACGCCAAAGCGCCACGCGCTCATATCACCTTGGAATGGCTGCTCGGAGAACAAATCTTGATATCCCGGCACAGGCCAGGTGTGATCCAGCACATCCCACTCCGTGAGATTGCCTTCAAGCCAAGCATCGAAATGATCCCTGATTTTCGTTCCTGGAGGATTCGGAAACAGAGCATTGATGTAGGCTGTTCCGTCCGCATCCAACCTCGTGGGAAGAGCCTCGACGACCCTCCGCAGAAGCTCAGTGCCTTCTATTCCACCGCTCCAAAAATTATCGCTCGCCTTGGCGGCCGTGTCCGGTGCGTAAGGAGGATTACATACCAGCAGATCACATGTCCCGTCGATCGAATCGAAGAGATCGCTTGCAACAAAATCGATGTTGCTCTTTTCGTTTAGCGCTGCATTGAAGTTGGAGAATGCGATGGCGCGTGGACTGACGTCTGCGCCCACTACTGTCGCAGAATGGTCGCTTGCCAGAATAGCGTGCACTCCGGAGCCTGTTCCGAGATCAATGGCGCGCCTGCGGGGAATCCTCTTCACAAAGCCGCCGAGCATAAAGCTCTCTCCCCACAACCACATGACTTGGTTGATTGCGGTATTCTTCTCTGCCTGATCGGTGATCAGGTATTTCCCATAGCATGGAAACAAACAGAAGTTCGACTGCAACACGTCGCCGTTTTTTTCAGCCAATCTCATTTCGAGCGCCGCATCGACAAAGAACGACGAAATCTGCTTCGCGATAACGTCTGCGCTCACCTGCTGGCCATCGATGAAGAGCGTAATGAGATTGTCGATCGGATCGCTCTTCCGAGGAGTCCAGGACATTCGCATTCTTTGCCAGAAATTGACGCCGAGGCGAGGAAGGACCTCAAGACGTTCGGCACAGCTTGCGAGGTCGTAACCGCAACTTCGGAGCTCCTTGACGAAACGGCTCATGCGTTCACGCCGTGCCGGGATTATCGGCAACGGAACTTCCCTGGAAATTGTCGGCAGGAGCGCTCTTGTCCCGTCCTCGCGCTCGATCGGCGGGGAGTCGGCCGGACCGCTCTTCAGCGTCTCCGCCTGCCGAAACCAGGCGAGCAGTTCTTGCTTTCGGTCGGCCAGTGTCGCGCGCAACTCTGCGTCAAGCGCGCCAGCGGGGGCGCTGCACTTCAGGCGGTCCCCTTCGACCCATACTCTGACGTTCCGGTCGCGGAGAACCGATAGAAGCGTGGCCGTTTCCATTTGAGATCGTCCTCGGGTGCTTCGCCTTGGAATGGGCGCCCGACCTTGGAGGAGCCGGGCAGATGCTATCCCAAGCTTCTTTCGGCACCTGGTCAATCATCCGCATGGCGAGAACACCCGACGCCGTCCGCTTGAAATGCATGCGGGTAGCGCCGGCCTAGCCCCAGGAAGGAAGTGCAAATTCCCGATGGATATTGGCGCGTGCGAAACGCCAAGGTCTCGTGGCCTTAGCCCACTAGATGAGGTACTCCGGATGTATGGGACCGCCCAGGCGAGCAGGTCTTTCCCAGGCTGGAGCATCCGCGCGAACGTTCCGCTCGCGTGGGCCGCCTGGATCGCCTCGAATGCTCTCGCGTGCTCCATCAAGCGTCGGGCGGCTTTGCCTGCACCGAAAGCGGATCAACATCGCCACCGTGCTGGCCGGCCAACACATCAAGGAGGTCGACGACGGCATTTGGCTCGTCAGCTTCATGCACTATGATTTGGGATACTTCGACCTGGAGCAGAAAACCCTGCAACCCCTCGACAACCCGTTCGGCACGAGGCTGTCATCCATGTCTTAGGTACGACCTGTTACCCATGTCTCCGGGCTGGACAGAATTTGTTTGGTGAGCGCGGAGGGACTCGAACCCTCGACCCCATGATTAAAAGTCACGTGCTCTACCGCCTGAGCTACGCGCTCACTCACCTGAACATTAGATCCGGACGCCAGCGGTGAACCGCTCCGGATCGTGCTCCAGCCCGCGCTGTGTAGGGGGCAGGGCCCATCGGGTCAATAGCCGACGGGCGGTCAATTGTGCACCGGCGCGCCGGATTTGCCGTTCCGGCGCCTGCGGTTAGGGCCGTTTCTTGAAGTAGGCCAAATCCGGCGCTAGTTGTCGCGGCGGATTTCCGAGCCGACCGGCTGCGACGGGGCGGCGACCGAGGGCAGGCTGACCGGGCGCAACCCGATCAGTTCCGCGGTGCGGATCGCGCTGTTGCGCCAGAATGCGAACTCGTTGATCCGCGAATTTTCCAGGATCGCGATGGAGACCGCCGCCAGGAATGGCAGGCTCTGCAGCACCAGGACGCCGGCGAAGATGTAGATCTCGCGCACCTGCTTGTAGCCGTTGGTGACGACAAGCACGACGGCGCCGATCAGCAGCAACACGCCGATCACGGCTTCCCAGAACGCCTGGAACTCGATCGACATCCGCGACAGGCCGCCCTTGGAGGTGCGGGCGAACGCAAGATGCTCGGTGATCAGGCCCTGCGCCACCGCGCGCGACACCGTCCACTGCACGCTCATCGCCGCGATCATGGCCCCTAACATCTGGCCTGCCTTGATGTTCACGCGCAGCCGGTAGAGCGCGACGAAATGCACCAGCGAGACGATGAAGGAGGCGATGATCGGCAGCGTCAGAATCTTGTCGGGGATCGCGATGTCGGCGAAGGCGACGATCGGCACCCAGATCAGGTTGAGGATCGCAACCACGACGCCGAGGCTTTCGGCGCCGAGCCAGTTGAGCCAGCCCAGCGAGAACTCGCGGCGCTGATCGGGCGTCAGCCGGCTGGCGCCGGGCAGGAAGCGCCGCCAGTGCTTCTTGACGATCTGGAAGCCGCCATAGGCCCAGCGATGGCGCTGCTTCTTGAAGGCCTCGTAGGTGTCGGGCAGCAGGCCTTCGCCGTAACGCACATTGGTGTAGTGCGTGAGCCAGCCCTGCTGCTGGATCGAGAGGCCGAGATCGGTGTCCTCGCAGATCGTGTCAGAGGACCAGCCGCCGGCCTTGTCCATCGCAGCGCGGCGGATCAGGCACATCGTGCCGTGCACGATGATGGCGTTGAACTCGTTGCGCTGGACCATGCCGATGTCGAAGAACCCGGCATATTCGCCGTTCATGATGTAGTGCATCAGCGAGCGATCGCCGTCGCGATGCTCCTGCGGCGCCTGCACGAGGCCGACGCGCGGATCGGCGAATGCCGGCACGAGATCCTTCAGCCAGTCCGGATGCACGACGTAGTCGGCATCGATGATGCCGATGATCTCGGCATCCGCCGCGGTGCGGTCCATCGCGATGCGCAGCGCACCGGCCTTGAAGCCCTGCACCTTCTCGGCATTGATGAACTTGAAGCGCTCGCCGAGCAGCCGGCAGTGATCCTGGATCGGCCGCCAGAAGTCGGGATCGGGCGTGTTGTTGATGATGCAGACGCACTCGAAGTTCGGATAGTCGAGCCGCGACACCGCATCAAGCGTCTGCTTCAGCATCTCGACCGGCTCGAAATAGGCCGGGATGTGGATCGAGACCTTCGGAAACTTGACGTTCTCGCCGATCGTGGCGGGCGCGAGCGGCGCGCTCTTGCCGATCAGCCGGCGCGGGCCGCGGCCGAACGCCACCGCCGCGATCTCCTCGATCCGCGCCATCGCGATCAGGACCAGCGGAACCAGCAGCACCAGGCCGAGGCTGAGCGCGAAGGCCGAGCCCCAGACGAAATAGTGCGTCGTCCAGTACGAGAACACGGTCGCGACCCAGGCGCCGACGCCGTTGGCGGCCGCCGACAAGAGCAGCGCCTGCATCACGGTCGGCTGGTCCAGCCGCAGGATCGGCAGCGACATGAACAGGCCGACCAGGACGGCGACCAGCGCGATCTTCCAGTAGTTCGGATCGGTGACCGGACCGGTCCAGGCGAACTTTGGCTCGCGGTCGGCATTGAGGATGCCCCAGTAGGGTCCGACGCCGCCTTCGAAGAACTTCCAGGGCTGATCGATCGCCTCGACGATGTTGTAGTCCATGCCGATGGCTTCGGCGCGGGTGACGAAGTTGCGCAGCACGGTGGCCTGCTGGAACGGGCCGGGCACGGCGCTGCGCAGATTGTAGCCCTGGCTCGGCCAGCCGAATTCGGCAATCAGGATGCGTTTGCCGGGGAAGGAGTCGCGCAACAAATTGTAGCGGTCGACCGCCTGGTCCACCGCCTGCTTGTCGGTGAAGTTTTCCCAGTAGGGCAGCACGTGCGCGGCGACGAAGTCAGACGAGTTGGCGAGCTGCGGATGGTCGCGCCAGATGTTCCAGATTTCACCGGTCGTGACGGGGACGTTGACCGACTTCTTGACCCGCTGGATCACCTTGATCAGCCGGTGCACGTTGTTTTCGGCGACTGCCCACTTGATCGCTTCAGCGCGCTTGCTCAAGCCGCTGCTGCCGTTTTCATCCGGCTGCATTTCCGCGTCGTGAAGACGCTGCGCTTCCTCGCGAAGAATCCTCTCGGACTCCTCGGGCGGCACACCGATCTCCGGAACCGAGCCGAGGTTTTCCAGCGGCACCTGCTCGCCGCGGAACACGGTTTCGTTGCCGACTACAATGCCGATGACGTTGCTGTTGCGCTTGGCCAGGTTGATCGCGGCTTCGATCTCACGGTTGTTGCGGTTGGCGTCCTTGTCGATCCACGCGCCAACCGTGACCTTCATGCCGAACTCGGCGGCGACCGGCGGCACCAGCTCGTTGCCTTCCGTCGACGAATAGAGGCGGACCGCTTTGGTGAGCGTGGACAGTTTTCGCAGGTCGGTGCGCACCTTCTCGGTGTCGGCGGCAACGTCTGCGACGGTGTGGCCTGACTCGAACGGAGCGTAGGACAGGCTCGGCAGCGTGCCACGGAAATCGGGCGCCGACTGCTTCTCCTGGAAGAGACCCCACAGGGCGGCGTGGGCGGCGGTGACAAGCAACAGGACGGCGACGACGGCGCGCATCGCGGTTAAACCATACGGGGCCTGAGATTGAGGACTAAGCGAACCCGTCCCCTGGGTTCGACCAACACGACAGCGGAGGGAAAGATATCTCCGCCATCCGATTTAACAACTGGTGTGCCGCGATGGCGTTTTAAGGGCGCAAGCCGTTCCAGCCGCGAAAAAATCGCGGCCGGACCCCGGTCGCGGGATATGGCTATTTCGACGCCGGCGCAGGTGACGCCGACGGGGTCGGTGCAGGCGAGGGCGAGGCTGCCGGTGCCGGTGCGGCGGTGCCGGCCGTCGCCGGCGCCGGGGTGGGAGCAGCGGCGGCGGCCGCGGCCTGGGGCTGCGCGCCCGGATTGATCCAGCAGGCGTGGATGCGGCCGTCGAGGCTGCCGCGGACCTTGTCGTCGATCTGGGCGCCGAACCGGGTCAGGCAGCGGAACGCCGCCTGGACGTGGCCGCCGGGGCAGCCGAACCGGTCGTAGAGGTCGAGATGGCGGAACGCGGTATCGAGGTCGTCGTTCCACATCAGGCGGACGACGCGGCGGCCGAGCCAGACGCATTCCGGGTTGCCGGCCGGGCCGTTGATGGCCTGCTGGGCCTCGACGAACTCCTCGACCTTGCGCTGGTTGGCTTCCCGTGCGGCATTTGCGTTGGCGTCGGGCTGTCCAGGCTGCTGTTTCGCCTGATCCGGCGGATTCGGCGTGCCGCTCTGGGCGAACGCGCCGCCGGCCCCAATGAGGAGCGCAAGGCCCGTGACAAGGCCCGTTACGGCAAGATGGCGCAAAGTAGTGTTCTTCAACTCAAGCAGCCGTCGACGCATGTATTCCCCGATAATGTTCCTGCCCCCGCGGGATCATCCTAACGGCTCGCGTGATGCCGTCCAAATAGGTCTCCAGTGCGGCGGAGACTCTGGCGAAATCTGATGACTGGAATTTGGTATTTTGTCCAGCAAACTCACAACTTTATCGACCCAGCGCAAAACTGTCGCAGGACAACCATGGTATTGACCTAATCCCGCTCTTGGCAGATTGGCTGTGACCGGCTAATTCGACGGTCCCCCGGAGGATGGAACCGATTTCGCTTCGTACGCCGCTGGCGCATCTCCTGATCTCGCTCGCCGTGATTGCATCCGTGTGGTGGTGGCTCGCCACGCCGATTACGCTCGTGCGCGCGCCGATCGATCCCGCTGCAAAGCTGCAATGCGTGTCCTATACGCCGTTCCGCGGCGCGCAGACGCCGCTGGATCCCACCACGCAGATTCCAGTCGAGCAGATCGAGCAGGATCTGACCGATCTCGCCAAGGTCACCGACTGCGTGCGCACCTATTCGATCGAGAACGGCCTCGACCAGGTCCCCGGCGTTGCGGCCAAGGTCGGGCTGAAGGTGATGCAAGGCATCTGGCTCAGCAGCAACCGCTTCAAGAATTTGCAGCAGATCGCGATCGCGGTGCGGCTCGCCAAGGAGTATCCCGGCGTCGTCACCTCGCTGATCGTCGGCAACGAGGTGCTGCTGCGCGGCGAGATGACCGCCACCGATCTTGCCGGCAACATCCGCGCAGTGAAGGCGGCGGCGGGCAATCTTCCCGTCACCTATGCCGACGTCTGGGAATACTGGGTGAAGAACCGCGAGATTTATGACGCGGTCGATTTCGTCACCATTCACATCCTGCCGTATTGGGAGGACATCCCGGTCAAGGCGAAGTACGCCGCGGCGCATGTCGACGATATCCGCAAGCGGATGGCGGTGACATTCCCGGGCAAGGAGATCCTGATCGGCGAGACCGGCTGGCCGAGCCAGGGGCGGATGCGGGAGGGCGCATTGCCGTCGCGCACCAACCAGGCGCGGGTGGTGTCCGAGATCCTCGACCTCGCCAAGCGCGAGGGCTTTCGGGTCAACCTGATCGAGGCCTACGACCAGCCCTGGAAGCGCAAGCTCGAGGGCACCGTCGGCGGCAATTGGGGCCTGTTCGATTCGGTCAAGCGGCAGGTGAAATATCCGCCCGGCGTTGCTATCACGAACTATCCGGACTGGAAGCTGCAGATGGCGGGCGGCATGGCGCTGTCCGTCGCCACATTCCTCGCAGCCTGGCTGACGCTGCGCCGCCGGCCCTGGACGCCGCGGCCGTCGGCCTGGATCGCGGTCGCCATTTCGGCGACGACGGCGGGGGCGCTGCTCGGGATTGCCGGCGATAAGATGTATTACGAGAGCTACGGCGTCGGCGGCTGGCTGCATTGGGGCGTGCTGCTCGCAGCGGGCATTGCCGCGCCGCTGCTGACGGCGCACGCGCTGATCGCCGGGCGGTCGCTGCCGACCTTCCTGGAGCTGGTCGGGCCGCGCGACTATCGCGGCAAGGGCGTGATCGGCGCGGCGCTGGCGATTGTGCTGATCATCACCACGGTGATTGCTGCCGAAACCGCGCTCGGCTTTACCTTCGATCCGCGCTACCGCGATTTCCCGTATGCCTCGCTGACCATGGCGGTGGTGCCATTCGCGCTCCTGACCATGCTCAACCGTCCGAAGGAAGGCATCCGGCCGCTCGCGGAATCCGTATTCGCCGGCCTGCTGGTGATCGCCGCCGGCTACACGATCTACAACGAGGGCACGATCAACTGGCAGTCGGACTGGACCTGCGTGATGTACCTCTTGCTCGCCGCTACGCTGTGGCGGGCGCGGGCCGCGCAAAACCCAGGATGAACAGCCCGATCGCGAGCCCCGACAGCACGACATTGTAGAGCACGATCCCGAGCCCCGCAGCGATCAAGCCGACGGTGAGCAGCACGATCGACGGCCGCGTCAGGTTGAGCACCGCGATTACCAGCGCGGTGATCCCGAACACCGAGTTCTTGAACAGTACGGTCGACAGCGCGCGAGCCTTGCAGAGCATGGTCTGCGCGCCGGCGTCGCAGGCCAGCGCAACGGGAGAGAACTCGATTGCCAGATAGCGCACGTAGAGCGCGTAGCCGACGGTGACGAAGCCCACGACCATCAGGAACTGGACCTGATAGGGGGAGAGGCGGAACGGAGGTTTTGTCATCGCGGCACTATGGTCGGGATCGGGTTGCGGGACAAGTTCGGTCGGAGCATCGAAATCGGTTGAAAATCCGGCCACAATCCCTTGGCTCACATGATTATTGGCTGTTCCGCCGGAATATCGAGGAGATCGTGGTCGGCTCCGGCTTCTTGTCCTCGGCGACCGGCTGCTGCTGCTGCTGCTGCTGCTGCTGCGGCGCGACGGCGCGCTTCGGCACGGCCCGGCGATGCGACGGCGCCGGCTTGGCTCCGGCGGCCGGCTCGATGAGGGCCAGTCGCTGGCCGTCATAGATCGCCGTCTCGCAGGTCCGCTGCACCAGGTTGAGGCCCGCGCAGATCCTGGCTGCGGTGCCGGCGTCGTTCAGCGGTCCGGCCACCAGGCGCAACTGCATGCCGAGCCCGTTGCTGTTCTCCTTGATCACGATGATCGGCCGCAGCGCCGCCAGCGGCGCGTTGGCCTTCGACTTCAACAGGCCGCGCCACAGCGCGCGCAGTCCATTGACCGAATTGGCCGTGCCGAGATCGACGCCGAACTCGGTGCGGTGGATCTGTGCCTGCGGCGCATCGTCCTCGGCGTCCGGATCCGCTGTGATCACCAGCGGAGGGATCGGTGCGGCGGTGACATCGCTGGCGGTCGGCGGCCTGACCGTTTCGGTTGCCTTGTTCGCTGCGGGATCGAGCGATGCCAGGACCGGCTTGTCGGCAAGCGACTTGTCTGCGACCGGCGCCGGCGCAGCGGGTGCATCCTCGGCGCCGGCCGCGGCGGCGCTCATTGGACTTGCGATCGATGCGGCCGTGGCGGAATTCGGCGGCGAATTGTCGGGGGCTGGCGGCTTCTCCGCGGCGGCCTGCGGCTTGGCGGGCGCGGACGCCGGTTTCTTGTCGGCCGTTGCCGGCTTTTCGGCCGCCGCAACCGGCTTCTCGATCGGCCCAGTCGCCTTGCTGTCGCCGGCTGTGGGCAGCTTGTCGATCGCCGCCGGCTTGTCCAATGCGACCGTCGGCATCGTTGCGACGGCGGCAACGGTTGGCGCGGAGGCGGCGGGCGACGAACTGGCGGTTGCGGGCGAGGTACCGGGCGCTGCCAAGGGCGATGGTGCCGGCGGCTGCTTGGCGATCGCGCCGGTCACGGAGTCGAGACCCTGCTCCAGCGTGGTGACGCGCGAATACAGCCGGTCGCGGTCGCCGTTGAGCGTATCGATCGCAGACGCCAGCCGGCGCGTCTCGTTGTGGCTCTCCTTCGCCAGCGTCTGCAACTGCAGGGCCTGTCGCGCGAGGTCCGCTGCGGCAACCTGGTCGCGCCGCAGCGTCAACGCCGACTGGTTGGCCATCACCGCGACGGTGACGGCGCCGACCGCGGCAACGCCCCACGAGCCGAGCCGCCACAGCATGCGGCGATCCAGAGCATCCTCCTCGGCCAAAAAGCCGGTGGTGCTCTCGGTGTCGAATTCCGCCGCCAGATTGTCGCGATCTTTGGCCAAAGCCCGCTTGGCCCTCCTCGAGGCCCGCCGAATCACGAGGTAAAGATTAACAGGAAATGGACCGGGAACTTGAATCCGGAGCGCCACGGAGGCGAATCGGTTTCTTCTGCCGGGGAAAACAATTAAAGACGGCCTCGAAGACAGCTTTGCGCAGCGAACTGCGCGCGACATCGAGGATTGCGAATGACTGCGCGAACGAGCCTGACAGTGGTGCTTGCGGCCGGTGAGGGCACGCGGATGCGCTCGTCGCTGCCGAAGGTGCTGCACCCCGTGGCCGGGCAGCCGCTGCTGGCGCATGTGCTCAACGTCGCGGCCTCCGGCGAGGGGTCGCAGCTGGCGGTCGTGATCGGCCCGGACCACGAGGCGGTCGCCAACGAGGTGCGTCGGGTGCGGCCCGACGCACAGACCTTCGTGCAGCGCGAGCGGCTCGGCACCGCGCATGCGGTGCTGGCGGCGCGCGAGGCGATCGCCCGCAGCGCCGACGACCTCTTGATCGCATTCGGCGACACGCCGCTGATCTCGGCCGAGACCTTCGCCCGTATGCGCGCACCGCTGCGCGACGGCGCGGCCCTTGCGGTGCTCGGCTTCCATGCCGCCGACCCGACCGGCTACGGCCGCCTGGTGGTCGAGAACGGCAAGCTGGTCGCGATCCGCGAGCAGGCCGATGCAAGTGCCGAAGAGCGCAAGATCACGCTGTGCAATGCCGGCGTGATGGCGTTCGACGGCAGGAAGGCGCTCGCGATCATCGAGAAGATCGGCAATGCCAATGCCAAGGGCGAATATTATCTGACCGATGCCGTCGGCATTGTCAGGGAACTCGGACTGGAGGCCGTCGTGATCGAGACCAGCGAAGACGAAGTGCGCGGCATCAACACCAAGGCGCAGCTCGCCGAGGCCGAGGCCGTGATGCAGGCGCGGCTGCGCAACCAGGCGCTCGAGGCCGGCGTGACCCTGATCGCGCCGGAGACGGTCTATCTCGCCGCTGACACCAAATTCGGCAAGGACGTCACGATCGAGCCGTTCGTGGTGATCGGACCCGGCGTTTCGATCGACGACGGCGCCGTGATCCATTCCTTCTCGCACATCACGCAAGCTACGATCGGCAAGAAGGTGGAACTCGGACCCTACGCGCGGCTGCGGCCCGGCACCTCGCTCGGCGATGGCGTGAAGATCGGCAATTTCGTCGAGACGAAGGGTTCGAGGCTGGAGGCCGGCGTCAAGGTCAACCATCTCTCCTATGTCGGCGACGCCCATGTCGGTGCCAATTCCAACCTCGGCGCTGGCACCATCACCTGCAACTATGACGGCTTCCTCAAGCACAAGACGCTGATCGGCGAGGGCGCCTTCATCGGCACCAATACGTCGCTGGTCGCGCCGGTCACGATCGGCAAGGGCGCCTATATCGGTTCGGGCTCCGTGATCACCAAGGATGTTCCCGACGATGCGATGGCGCTCGAGCGCAGCGAGCAGTCCATCCGCGAAGGCGGCGCCGCGCGCTACCGCACGGCGAAGCTGAAGGAGAAGGCTGCGAAGGGGAAGTGATCTTCTCGCGACATATTTGCGAGCCTGTCTCGACCATAAAATGTCGTCCCGGCGAAAGCCGGGACCCATACTCCGCGGCGGAAGTTGGGGACAGGACTCGTCGTTCCAGCATCGTGAAGCAATGACCGTCGGTGGTTATGGGTCCCCTTTCGCCGGGACGACACTGAATGTGTTGCGCGATCTGTGAGTCACATATGCGCATCGGGTGACGGGGTTCGCAACGGGCTGATCGCAACGTCGATCGGTTGACCCGGTTCATGCCGCATTCTTCGCCTGGCGCGGCTCGCTGGTGTTCGGCTCTACCGGTCCGAGCAGGATGCGCCGCTGCATCTCGTCGAAGGCGAGGTTTGCGTTCTTCTCCCGTGTCATCAGCGACAGCAGGATCGCGACCGCAAAGGATAGCGGCATGCTGATGATCGCGGGATTGCGCAGCGACACGAACCACCATTGATGCTCGACCGCGGCGAGCGGCTTGCCGAGAATGTCGACCTGGATGGTCGGGGACAGATAGATCAGCACCAGCGAGCTCAGTGTGCCGACGAGGATGCTCGCCACAGCAGCAGGCGTCGTGAAGCGGCGCCAGGTGATGGCGAGCACGAGCGAAGGGAAGTTGGCGGCGCAGGCGATCGAGAACGCAAGTCCCGCCATGAACGCGACGTTCTGGCCTTCGAACGCGATGCCCAGGCCGATGGCGAGGATGGAAATCAGAACCGTCGCGACCCGCGCGACCTTGAGCTGCTCGGCTTCCGAAGCGGTGCCGCTCCTGATCACATTGGTCCAGACGTCGTGGCAGAGCGTGGCGACGCCCGACAGCGTCAGCCCCGCGACGACGGCAAGCATGGTCGCGAACGCGACCGCGCAGATGAAGCCGAAGAACGCGTTGCCGCCGACGGTGAGTGCGAGCAGGGGCGCTGCCATGTTGCCGCCGCCGCCGGCCTTGGCCACCGCCTCGGCGCCGACCAGCACCATGGCGCCGAAGCCGATGATGAAGACCATGAGATGAAAGACGCCGATCAGGCCGGTGGCATAGAGGATCGACAGCCGTGCGGCTTTGGAATCCTTCACCGTGTAGGCCCGCATCAGCACATGCGGCATCGCGGCGGTTCCGAACATCAGTCCGAGCCCGAGCGAGATGGCATCCCATTGACCCGAGACCACCTTCGATCCCGGCTGCAGCACCTTGGTGCCGTATTTCTCGGACGCCGCGGCGAACAGCTTCAGCGGGTTCATGTCGAAATGGGTCAACACGAGGAGGGCGAGCAGGATGCCGCCGCCCATCAGCAGCACAGCCTTGACCACCTGCACCCAGGTCGTCGCCAACATGCCGCCGAACAGCACATAGACCAGCATGACGCTGCCGACGACGACGACCGACCAGGTGTAGGGCAGGCCGAACAGCAGCTTGATCAGCGATCCCGTCGCGACCATCTGGGCGATCAGGTAGAACAGGATCACGGCAAGTGTACCGATGGCGCCGGCGAGGCGCACCGGGCGCTGGCGCAGGCGATAAGCCACGACGTCGGCGAAGGTGAAACGGCCGACATTGCGCAATGGTTCGACGATCAGGAACAGAATGATCGGCCAGCCGACCAGCCACCCGATCGAATAGATCATGCCGTCGAAGCCGTTCGAGGTGACGATGCCGGCAATCCCGAGCAGGGCCGCGGCGCTCAGGAAGTCTCCCGCGAGTGCCCAGCCGTTCTGCCACGGCGTGACCTGGCCGCCGGCGGCAAAGAAGTGCTCGGTGGTGCGCGTGCGCCGCGCAGCCCAATAGGTGATCGCCAGCGTCAACGCCATGAAGGCGAAGAAGAACCCGATCGAAAGCGTGCTGCTGCCCATTTGCCTGTCCCCTTAGCGAAGCTCGCGAACGCCTGCGTCGAACACCCGGTTCGCCCACAGCACGTAGACCAGGCAGAGCACGAAGGAAGAGATGATGACGAGCGGGCCGAGCACAATGCAAAGCGACAGGCCGGGCATCAGAATGGTGCCGAGCAGCGGCTTGTCGAACGCGAAAAGCCCCATGAAGCCGAAATAGATCACGATCATCGCAACGCTCAGAACGAGCGCGACTGTCAGCCGCTTCTTGGCCAGCTTCTCGGCCTGCTTCTTGGCCAATGCGCCGCCGTTCGGCGCCGGATCGGCATTGCCGGGAATAACCACGTTCATTTCGGCCCCTCAAAACTTCAGCGCGCTCTGCTTGCGCCAATCGGATGAGCTTCAGCCGGGGGCTGACGGAAGGGAATTATGGATTTTTGCAATCTGCTGTGCGCGGCTGCGGCACGACATCGGCCAGCGTGACCTGCATGTCGGGATCCTGCTTCAGGGTATTTTTCAGGAAGGCGCGGACGGCGCGGATGCGCGGGGCGAATTGCAGGTCGCTGTGGACGTTGAGCCAGACCTCGCGAACGGTGCCGGCGAGAGCGGGCAGCACCGGTATCAGGTCGGGCCGGTCCCTTGTGGCAAAGCTCGGCAGCATCACGATGCCGAGGCCGCCCGCCGCGGCGTTCATCTGCGCGATCATGCTGTTGGAGTGGAAGGCGATTTTCGGCTCTTCGATGACATCGGCGAGCCAGCGCACCGAGTCGACCTGGATCAGGTCCTCGATATAGGACACGAACCAATGATCCTGCAGGTCGCGCAGGCTTGCGGGCATCCCGTGGTGGTCGAGATAGTCCTGGCTCGCGAATAGCCCGAGCCGAAACTTGCCGATGCGCTCCGAGATCAGGCCCGGACCGGGCGGCCGGAAGAAGGACACGAACAGATCGGCCTCGCGCTTATGAACGTAGACCGTCTGGGCGGACGTGACGAGTTCGACGGTGAGCTGTGGCGCGGTGCGTCGCAGCTTGGCAAAGCGTTGCGCCAGATAAAGCGAGGCGATCCCCTCCATGGTGGCGAGCCGCACGGTCCCGACGAGCTCCTGGGTGTCGCTGGCGCTGGCCTCCTCGCGGATCGCGATCACCGCGCTCTCGACCCGCTCGGCATGGCGCAACAGTCGCTCGCCGACTTCGTTGAGCTTGAGCCCGGCGCGGTGGCGTTCGAACACCGCAACCCCGAGCGAAGCTTCCATCTGGGCGATGCGCCGGCTGACGGTGGAATGGTCGAGCCGCAGCCGCTTTGCCGTTTGGCTCAAATTCCCGGCGCGGGCGGCGCAGAGAAACACCCGCAGATCGTCCCAGTTGATCGTGTCGAACATCACCGGCCTCCAGGTTGCGGCCGTTGAAATTGCGGCCCTTGTCAGCAAAGCAATTCCCGTTCCAGCGCGTGGCGGTTCCGATCCTTCGCAACCGACCTTGCGACAATTCCCATGCACGCCGGCAAGCCAGGGATGATACCGCTTCGCTCCCCTAGTCCTAGCCGGGATTTTCGACATGCTTCCTCGTTTCAAGGCTGCTGCCGTCCACGCCGCGCCCGTCTTCCTCGACAGCTGGGCGACCACCGAAAAGGCGATCGCCATCATTCGCGAGGCGGCCGGGGCCGGCGCCGAGCTGATCGCGTTTCCCGAAACCTATATTCCCGCCTTTCCGGTCTGGGCTGCGCTGTGGCCTCCAATCGACAACCACGATCTGTTCGTGCGCATGGCGGAGCAATCCGTGCTGGCGGACGGACCGGAAGTGGCGCGGCTCTGCGCCGAGGCACGCGCCCTCGGCGTCACGGTCTCGATCGGCATCAGCGAGCGCTCGGCCGTCAGCGTCGGGGGGCTGTGGAACTCGAACCTGCTGATCGGCGAGACCGGAGAAATTCTCATCCATCACCGCAAGCTGGTTCCGACCTTCTATGAGAAGCTGGTGTGGTCGTCCGGGGATGGTGCGGGCCTTAAAGTCGCGGAGACGCGGCAGGGCCGGATCGGCGGGTTAATTTGCGGCGAGAATACCAATCCATTGGCCCGCTTCGCGCTGATGGCGCAGGGCGAGCAGGTGCACATTTCGAGCTGGCCGCCGATGTGGCCCACCCGGCGCCCGGCAGGCGGCGGCAATTTCGACAACGTGGCCGCCAACCGCATCCGGGCCAGCGCCCATTGCTTCGAAGCCAAGGTATTCGGGATCGTCACCGCCGGCTACATGGACCAGGCGTTGCGCGCCTTCCTCATTGAACGCGATCGAACGATCGCCGACGTGATCGACCAGACACCACGTGCGGCGAGCTTCTTCGTCGATCCGACCGGCAGCGTCTTCGGCGATGGATTGCAGGACGAGGAGGGGATCGCCTACGCGGAGATCGATCTCAATCGCTGCGTCGAGCCGAAACAGTTTCACGACGTGGTCGGTTACTACAACCGCTTCGACATCTTCGGCGTGACGGTCGACCGCAGCCGGTTGACCCCGGCTCGATTCCGCGATCCAGAGCAGCCGATAGCGGACGTGCAAGACGCGGCAATTCTGTCGGTCGATGCCGACGCTGCATCGAATGGGCAGGGCCGCGACCTCCGGAGCTGACGAAGCCTTGGTGCTGCCTCACACGATCCTTCGTCCGCGTGCGGGACCCGACGCGGACATCGCGGTCCGGCATTCTCGTCCTTCGGCAGCCGGTCCTGCAAGGTGCCGAACACCCGCTCGGAACGCCCGCGCGCCTGCGGCGAATAGGCTGCGATATGCTCGATCCCAAGATGCGACAAAGCCCGTCCCACCTGGGTTTGTTGCGTCTTCGAGATCTTCTCGCCAGCTTTTGGG
>NZ_JBUYWT010000052.1:0-55967 GCF_055264925.1 Bradyrhizobium sp. KZN70725 | reverse complement strand
TCGAAAACAGCGAAACGAATATCAACTGACTTCAACAACCAGGCAACCAAAAGCCAGCGCCGCCACGCTGTCCGCGATTTAGCGAAACTGCTGTCCGTCAGTTAGCGAAACTGCTGTCCGTCAGTTAGCGAAACCGCTGTCCCGTTTTTGCGAAATACGCAATGAAGCCGGGGAAGAGTGCCTTCGCTCCGATCGCCTCCGGCTTCCTCCGCTGAAACGCCACAACGCAACTCCACAAACAATGAGCTGATTCAAACGGGCATGATCGCAATCGTTCCGTCGATCGAGGTCCGCATTTGGAACTGGCGATCCTAACCTGCGTTGGCCTTCACTAACAGGGAGGCCAAGATGGCGAAGAAGCAGACGGTGCGGGGTCGCAAGCAGGATAGGGCTCGTGTCGCTGGTGGGCAGGACTACGAGGTGAGCTATGAGGCCAAGAAGACCGGGAAGTCTGCCGCCTCTGGGAAGAAGGCGGTCAAGAAGGTCGGCAATAGCCGGAATCGAGTTGAGAAGCGCCTCGGATTGGCAATGAAAAAGTCTCTAGGCGCGACGCGGTCGAGGTCACGCTAACCTGTGGGGGGACGAAGGAGCCGCCCATAGCGGGGCTCTGTTTTTGCCTCACTGGCATCAAAGCCGCTTTGTGAATCAAAGGCCCCAATTAGCGAAAGCAAATGCGTCATCGACGATGGACACCTGAAGAAATCGAGAGACTAAAAGCTATGATTGTCTCTCGGGCGAGTGCTAACCGCATAGCGGTTGCGCTGAAGCGACCGATTAACTCTGTTTTCGAGCGAGCGCGTGCCGTTGGTATGCCCCTCCCGACAAAGACCGAGGAGCGGAGACGCGTGAGGATCTCGCTCAATCAGAGCGGTCCTCGCAATCGCTAGGCGGCTCGGTTCAATAGTGAACACTTGGCCCGACGCCGGCATAGCTGGACCGACGTTGCGAACATCGATTTAGCCGGGCGGGCGCCCGCGACGGGGCAGTCTAGGGCCAATCCGTTTATCCGCGGCCGAGTGAAGCATGCCGGCGAATCTCATCGCTTCTATCCTGGCTGGTCAAGGCGGCAGAGATTATCGAGCGCGAGCGCCGCTTACTTAACCTGGATGAATGCGGCAGAACCACCCGAAGGATGGCTCGGCCTGTGGATGCGAGGCACGCCGGATCATCCGGTAGACGGAAGATTGTTGAAGAGCCTCGACCTGGCAAGCAACATTTCTCCAGTTATCGGCAACCTCATGGAAGCGCGTCCAGTTCGACTGGTCAGGCCGTCCGGCCATTGCCTAAGCTTCAGCAAGTTGCATCATTTCAAATGGTGACATGCGATCAGTCTGAGCCACCCGGGAAATTCGGGCGATTACACAGAGCAACAAGTAGTCTTGTTGCCATGCATAGGTAAATGCGGGAACCACCATCCCCCTGAGACTAAGCCCCATGTTCGAGTTCAATCACATGGATGGTGTGGAGTACGGCTTCGTCGGGCTGGCGGCTGGTTCGTCCGTCGCGCTTGTCGTCAGCGTGATCTGTCTCCTCATCTGGTGACGCTCGCCACCCCTCAGGCGTCACCCACGGCCCCAGCGATTGCCCGTCGCTGGGGCCGTTCTCGTTTCGGGAACAAGTGGCAATTTGCGGCGTTGCAACAGCGGTCGGGTTGAGGGGTGGGACGACCATCGGCCTCAGCGCTCTCCCCGGGGCGCTGGGGCCGATCTTTGAGCGGCGACTGTAGTAGCGTCGCCGGCAGATCTTTATGAGTTACATTCTCGGCTTGAAAACATCTGCAAGAGAACTGCGCCCGAACTATGAGCTGGTTGCCGAACGTGAGACGAACGGGGCGGTGCCTTGCAGGCACCCGATCTGGCCAATGAAAATAGGTCATTCCTCCCGCCACGGCCGCGACGACGAAAGCCAAAGCGGCGGCGGCGAAAATCCAAGGCATGTCCTTGCGCTCTTGGGGGGTCATCAAACAATGCCTTCTAGGGGTGTAGAAGTGAAAGCAGGCGTTGCCGGTTCTGCTCTCTGTCAAGCTGATTTTTGCGCATCACTTCGAGTTCGGCTTCAACCTTGGTGACGTTTTCATTCAGCCGCTTCGATTCGATCAGCCGCGCCTCAAGCTCAGCGAGCCGCCTTTCACCTTCGACCACGTCGAGTTCAATCTGCCTCAGCTCGTCCATGATCGCGTCTTTGTACATCCTAGTCCAGCGCACCTGTGCAGTTTACAGCCGTGTGAGCTCAACCTCTTCCCAGAGCTAGTCGTTCCTTAAAACCTTGCGCTGGAGGGTTTTGGGCGGAAGGTCATCGTGGGAATAAGCGGCAATCGGAGAGGCAGGACGAAGGGCTGCTCGGCTTACCTGCGAGGATGGCACACGGCGGCGAGGTGCGCTTGCACCTTCATCGGGCCGCCGGATGCCCCTGCTGGCCCTCAGGAACGCTCCGGAGGCTGATGAATTTTTCCGGTCATGAGTGTGGACGATTATCTGGAGAGGGCTGAACACTACCGGCGGGCCAAAGAGACCGCCGACGACACGTTCACTCGCCATTTTCTTGAGCGGATGGAGCACAGTTATCGCGTCCTGGCTGCGAGCGAAGCAGCCCTCGCGGCTTCGCATAACGTGGAAGAGAAGCTGAACGATCGGCGCGACTAGCTGAACCCTTCAGCTTATTTCCCGTTTTCCCGTTACTCGCAATCAGCTTGCGGATGATAGCCAGTCGGGCGCTGACGGCCGCCTCGGTACGACCCAGCTTCTGGGCGATCTCGCGCTGTGTCAGCCCGGTCTCCCGGATCAATTGCAATAGCTTTTGCTCTTCCTCAGCGGAGCACGATCCTGCCGGCATGGGAACTCTCCAAATAGTTCCGTGATGAAATGCCACTAGTAATTGCAGATTCCTGGAGCCGCGTCTGCCCGGTGCGCCGGCCGATCGGGAACCGGTACGGCATCTGCATGTAGTCAGAGACCAAAGCCGCAAAAGGATTGTTAGATGCAACTCGCAACGCTACCGGCCACTGCCTTCAAGTCTCCGGCCATAAGCCTCTCTGGCATTGTCGACTATAATATGTACACCGCCTTTCGAACGCAGTTCGACAACGCGGCCGACAAAGACCTTGTCGTGATCGAACTGTCGACCCTGGGAGGCGACCCCGAGGTCGCCCGAATGATGGGGGAGGACGTGCGGTTCGCGAGTGAGATGGAGCCGCAACGCCGCTTCGTATTCCTCGGTAAGGCTGTGATTTATTCGGCGGGCGTTACGTTCATGAGCTTCTTTGCGCGGCCAAACAGATACCTCGCGCGCGGCACGCGACTGATGATCCATGAACGCAAGCTTTCGAAAACCTTGGTGATCGATGGCCCTTTAACAACATGCATTGCTGTTGTCAGGGCGACGCTCAACGAAATCGAATGCTCGATCGCCATACAGAATGAGGGCTTTCAAAATCTAATCATGGGCTCGAACGTGACAATCGATGAGGTCATGCAGAAAGCGCCATCAAACTGGTATTTGGAGGCGCAGGAGGCGAAGACGCTGGGTCTGATCGAGACAGTTCTGTAACGCCCCGAAACGACGCGACAACGTGGTACCAGCGAGGCCTCGCGTAGGGGCTTCGCCCGTCCCTGCTCGGCGGGACGCTGTAATGAAATCGTGTCGCTTACCAATCGAATCGGACCGAGTACCGCTGCTTCAGCCTCAGTTCGGTGGTCTTTGCCGATATGAGGTCCTGCGCCTGATCAGCGCCATCACGCATGACGGGCACCAAAGTCCAATCAGTACCGGAGGGGTTGATTTCGACGTGGCAGACATACTCTCCGCCTGGGAGACTGCGGATTTCGCGCAGTGCGATGAGTTCGAGATCTTTGGCGCATGCCATTGTCACGGGCACGGGAGTGCTCCTAGCCTCTCACCCGGAATCAACTCGGGTTGCTCCCAGCTGTTCCTTTCGATACCTGATGCAGGGATCCGCCGGCCGGATGGCGCTGCGCTCGATCCGGCAGACGATCTCGGCGGGTGGAGCATGAATGTCTCTCCTCAAAAGGCCGAACGGCGCAACTCACGGGCGGGACCAAAAGGAGCTGACGGCGACGTAGCGGCGCGCTTCTTGGTCCGAGCCACGACAGCGCCAGCCGCTGATCCAGCAGTTCCGCGGTGCCGTGCACACCATAAGCCTCCACCCGCCTGGCCGCGAGTTCGATCGCAAGAGCAACGCCATCCAGCCTGCGACACATATTTGCAACGACAGGCGCCTCGTCGTCACTGAAATGCAACTGTGCTCCGCTGGCGCGTGCACGTTCGACAAAGAGTTGGACTGCTGGAAACGTCCGGGCTACTTCCGCAGTAAGCCCCGTGCCCTCAGGAGGGTAGGCAAGGGCGTCGAGCCGATAGACATGCTCCCCGTTGGCCTGCAGCGCCTCTCTGCTTGTCGCCAGAAGATGGACTTTCGGCGCAGACGCAAAAATCGCAGATGCGAAAGTTGCAACCGATTCCACGAGGTGCTCACAGGTATCCAAGATGAGCAAGATTCGTTTATCTCGTAGAAAGGCAGCGATACTGGGCGCCGCATTTTCCGATTGCACCGACAAGCCCAGTAGGGAAGCAACGATGATATCTACCAGGCCGGAATCGCTCACCATGCTCAAATCTACGAAAACTACGGCTCCATCGAAGCTTTCCATCAACTGATGACCGACTGCGATCGCGAGCGTCGTCTTGCCGACACCGCCTGCGCCCACGATTGTGACGAAGCGCGACGTCCGTATCTACGTCGAGGTGAATGACCTTAATCTCTCAAAAATTGCGAGCGTCGGCAGTCTGTGGGTGTGGGTGTTGCGCGTCCAGGATTTGAACCTACTCGCGGACCATTTCTCGCCGGCGAGGGATTGCTTCGAACGGCGGCTTTTGACGAACTACCAAGGCACGTCTCGAGTTAGGCTGCGCTTCGATAGGAAAACAGGACTCCGAAATAGTGGGTCTCGCGATGTGCCGGAAATGGGCATTGGGCCATCCGTTGCATCATTCGAGTGCCGAATAAGCCCAATTCGTGCCAGCCGGCTTCCGTAGCGGGGCGGCGAGCGGCTACCCGAACTGAAACGAACGTGCCGCTAGTTCCTCATTGTGGCGAGGAGCGCGGGTCGCTGGGTATGAGAATCGCTGGAGGATGCTGTGACTGCAGATCGCGATCAGACGTACGAGAACGTGCTTGTCGAGGTCGCCGCAAGTGTTGCGTGGGTCACGTTGAACCGGCCCACGAAGCGAAATGCGATCAGCCCGGCGCTGTCCTCTGAAATGTTACTGCGAGACCAGAGGGCGATTAGCGAGGGATATGCGGCCAACGTGAGCCCAACCGTCCTAGACATCGCCGACCGCGAGCCGACGAGTTCACTAAGTTTGTGGTACAGAACACTGAGGCGTGGCTCTAGGTTGGCACGGCAAAAGGGGCTTGGTGAGCCCAATTTGATCCGAAAAGCTCGGCGACGATGGCTGTCGCCGCAGCGCCGTAACCGACCACCTCCCAAGGTGCTGCCGGGGCTGAGGCAAGTCGAGCCCGTCCCGTGTAATCCATCACCATGCGAGGGAGCCGAATGATGGTCCAAGCCAAATTGGAGCTGGCCAGCGCTCGCATCTGCGCTTCTCCGTCCAGGATTAGGTCTGACATTTGAGGCATAAGGGCAGCACGGCGAGCGAGGAGGTGGGGGTGCTCCACGCCAATCTCTCGGTCCTCACGTGTTGCTGAGCCAGTCGTGGCGACGAGCCTCGACAGCCGAAGTTGTGGCATGGTCAGAACTAGATTGACTGCCGCAGCCGTGCAGACGTCCGCCACTTCGGCTTCGGCACTGCCGAGGGTTGAGACGACCACGTCGGCGCCGGTCAACAGCTGGAGGAGAGACACGGGATCGTGAGCATCGCCGTGAATGAGCACCAAGCGCGAACAATTGGTGTTTACAGGACGTCGGTGGACAAGAGCTCTGATCCAGTGCCCTTCCACCAACAGGGATTGAACCACGAAACGACCGAGGCGTCCGCTTGCGCCAAGGACCGCTACCGTGACCGGGTTTCGTGGTGCTCGCGTCCTTTCGAGACGCTCCCTGGATGTGCTATGAACTTCGGGTTTCATCCGGAAAACCTGCCGAGCCGGCGCCAGTCAAGCAACGCACCACGAGGTAAGTTTGGATGCACTGAAGGACCATTGGGACGGCAATCCCGCTTCCTGTCCTCTGGGCTTGGCAATCAACACCATTGGTGGACGCTGGAAGCTGCACATCCTGCGCACGCTCGTGCTTGATGGGCCCCAGCGATACAACAGGCTGCTTGAGAGCATCGAGGGGATTAGCGCCAAGGAACTCACCCGGAATCTGCGACAACTGCAGAGCGCCGGTCTTGTCAAATCGATCACGATCGATTCAGGCAATGCCTATGCTCTGACCGCGCTCGGGCGTGAGATTGAAGCTCCTTTCCGCGCGCTCGGCATCTTCGGTGCGGCATTGGCGGACGAGCGGCGCGCAAGACGTTCATAAGTTCGTGCTTTTTGCGGGCCTCCGTGGGCCGGTCTCCTGGCGTCGAGGGGGACCTCGCTGACCATGCATTTTGGCTTGGGAACGAGCCCGATTGTATACCCCAACTACGCCCGCGCGGAGGCCGCTTACGTGGTTCAAGATCGCTTCAACGATATGCGGCAAGACGCTTGGGTTGGTGCCGAACACCGGGTTTCCCGGAATGTCGAGCCGGGACGAAGCGTCGACTTGGCGCAAGAGGATTGCTCCGGCTAGGTCGGCCTCGCCCGCCTTCACGAGGCGGACACACTTCATGACCTGGACCTGCGCCACACTTGATTTCGCCCTTCCTCAGCAGATCGATCGGCCTCCGACCACCTAAAGGGGGCGAACTCCCACTTCATTGTCCCCGGCCTGATGGCAATATCCGATTATGCTTTGCTGCTCGGTGGACCACCGCGCAGGGCGAGGGCGCCGGCGACGCAGAGGGCCATCGCGATCCCTGCCAGCAGGAAGGTATCGCTGTAGGCCAGCAGCCGCGCCTCGCGGTGGACGAGGCTATCCAACACTTGCAATGCTTGCTGGCGAAACGGTTCGGCCGACGCTGCGTGCATTGCATCGAAGCCATCGATCTGCGTCCCGCTGAACCGACGGACGAGAGCGATGATCCGCTCTCGTGTCTCCGGACTGAAAACGGTGACCGTCTCGCCCACTCGCATGGCGTGGAGTCTTTCTCGTTCGACCACGATCTGGCTGGCGATCGCAATCCCGATGGCGCCGCCGACGTTGCGGACGGTGGAAAACAACCCCGATGCAGAACCGAGCTGCGATTTTTCGATGCCGCGCACCGCCATCACCGATAGGGCGACCACGACGAGCGATTGGCCGATGCCGCGCACGATCAACGATGGGATGATCACGTTGCTCGCGGCGTTGGCGTCGAGGTGGATGTTCATGAAGCATCCAAGCGCGACGAGGGCAAAGCCGAGAATGATGACGGACCGCGCGCTAGTCCGCTTGATCAGCGGCGGAGCTGCGAACGACATCGCGAACTGGACCAGTCCATAGGGGATCATGGCCAGCCCGATCTCGCTGGCGTTGTAGCCGTGAAGCTCGGCAAAGTAGTTAGGCACCAGAAAGACGACGCCAAACACAACAGCGCCGAAGGCGAATTGCATGAGGCTGGCGAGGCCGAAATTATAGCGCCCCAGGAGGCGAAGATTAATGAAAGGATTGCTCCGCCACAATTCGATCGCGACGAATGTCAGCAGGCCGATGGCGGCAATCAGCATCATCGTGGTGATCTCGGACGATGCAAACCAATCCTTTCGCCCGCCTTCCTCGAGCACGATCTGCAGCGCGCTCAATCCGATCGCCATGGTGAGGATTCCGGCCCAATCGCCGTTGCGCAGCTTGTTGGTCTGCAACGGCTGTGGGTTGATCGACCACAGGATGGCGGCCAGCAAGGCAATCCCGGGTGGAATTTGCAGATAGAAGATCCAGCGCCAGGAATAGGCGTCCGTCAGCCAGCCGCCGATCGAGGGACCCGCCGCTTGGGCGACATTGTTGGCGACAGCGAACAACGCCATGCCGAGCGGATGTTTCGCAGGGGGCAGTTCGGTAACGATCAGTTGGAAGGAAAGCGGAATGAGAACACCGCCGAACGCTCCTTGCAGCGCACGCGCAACGATCATCGCTGCAATGTTCGGAGCGAGTGAGCAGGCGACCGAGAAGATTAGAAAGCCCACGGTTCCGATCACCAGCACCCGGCGGATGGTGAACACCGCCACCAGCCAACCGGTCAGTGGAATGACGATGATCTCGGCGACGAGATACGCGGTAGTGATCCACGACCCTTCCTCGAAACTAGCGCCGAGCGATCCTCTGATGTCCGGCAGCGATGCATTGGTAACGTGCACGTTCATGCCGGCCATGAAACAGCCGAACACGCCGCCGATGACGGCGACCCAGGCGCGCAACGAAACTTGCGCGTCGTCTGGCCCGCCGCCGGGCGCCGATGGCTTACCGGGCATGGTCGTGATGCTCCGTCCGGCGGGTGTCGATCCGGGTCACCGCCGACATACCGGGGCGCAGCCGTTGTCGATCCGGCTGGTCCGGATCGATCACAATACGGATCGGCATGCGCTGGACAATCTTGGTGAAGTTGCCGGTGGCGTTGTCTGGTGGCAGCAGCGCAAACTGGGCGCCGGAGGCCGGCGCGAAGCTGTCCACATGGCCGCGCAGTGCTTCGCTTGCGAAGGCATCAATCTCGATTTCGACCGGCTGGCCGATCGAGATGCGGTTCACCTGGGTTTCCTTGTAGTTGGCGACCACGTAGCTTGCGTGCGGCACCACGGCGAGCAGCGGCGATCCCGGTTCGACATATTGCCCGGGACGGGCAACGCGCTGCCCGACGACGCCGTCAGTCGGGGCCCGGATGGCTGTAGACGCCAAGTCGATTGTCGCCACCTCCAGCGTGGCCTCGGCCTGCTGCAGCGCTGCCCTCGCCTTGTCCAGGGAGGCAGCCTTGCCCTGACGTTGCACCGTCAGGACCGCCAGGTGCTCGCGCTGGCTGCCCAGGGCGGCCTGCGCACCCGCTTGGGTGGCGGCCGTCTTCCTTTCATCGGCTTCGGCGTTTTCCAGGCGCTGGACCGTGCTGATCTGCTGCTGTGCCAAGATCTGCTGGCGCTGCAACTCGAGAGTGGCACGCCGGGCATCGGCTTCCGCGGCCCGAAACCGTGCCTCAGCCTCGACAATGAGGCTCCCTTGTTCGGCAATCTGCGCATCGAGCGTTGCGATGGCAGCGGTCTCGACCTCGATGTCGGCACGGGCGGCCGCGACTGACGCTCGGGATTGGGTGAAGCGGGCCTGATAAGTTGCGTCGTCGATCTGCGCCAGCAGGTCGCCGCGATGAACGCCCTGATTGTCGCTGACCGCGACGTCGGCAATGTAGCCCGCAACACGCGGACTTATGACGACCACGTCGGCGCGGACATAGGCGTTGTCCGTCGTCTCGATGAAGCGGGCGGCGAGCCACCAATGGAGACCATAGCCGAGCGCAAGCACGCCGGCCGTTGCGCCCGCGATATGCGGCACGAAGCGGCGCGCGGTCCGCCCTCGCCTGCGTTCTGTCTGGGATTGGGGCTGCGCGGTATCGAATGTGGCTTCGGTCATTTGCTGGTGGCTCGAACTTGGGATGGAGGGCGAACGACAACGGCTCCGCGCCTCTCGTCGGCCTGCACCGCAAGGTGCCGGAACACTCAGAGCGCCCGCTGGCGTCGCGACGGATGCCTAGCACCCGGAACGCTTGTCTTGCGCACCCTCATTGGACAATAATCATCGCAAAATGGACATCGAGCGCACCCATGAAGCCTGCCAACTGACCCCACGCCCTGTGGCGGCGATGGCCAGCAGCCATATGGATGGCGAGTTCATTTCTCCCCATCATCACCCGCGGGCCCAGCTCGTGCATGCGATCGCCGGCGTCATGACGGTCAGATGTCCGCAAGGAAGCTGGGTCGTTCCAAGCGGCCGTGCTGTCTGGATGCCGGCCGGCATGGATCATTCCATCCGCATTTCGGGCCAGGTCGAAATGCGGACGGCGTTCGTTGCGCCTGACGCCCGTCCAGGCCTGCCGTCAACGTGTGAGGTGATCGAGGTCTCGGCGCTGCTGCTGGCGCTGCTTGTCTCGGCAACGCGCATTCCGTTCGAATACGACACGTATGGTCGCGACGGCCGGATCATGGAGCTTATCCTCGACGAGGTGCAGTCGGCACGGCGGTTGTCGATGCATGTTCCCATGCCTCAACATCCCCGCTTGGCAACGCTGTGCGAGCGTCTGATCGCCGATCCCTCGGCGCCGGCGACGCTGGAGGAATTGGCAGGCGGTCTCGCCATGAGCGGACGCACGCTCGCGCGGTTGTTTCACAGCGAGCTCGGCATGAGTTTCGGTGAATGGCGGAGGCGGATGCGGCTGCTGCTCAGCCTGCCACGCCTTGCTGCCGGCACGTCGATTCTCGAAGTCGCGCTCGAACACGGCTATCAGAGCCCGAGTGCGTTCGCAGCCATGTTCAAGAAGACATTCGGCGTCGCGCCCAGCCGGTATCTGGACGACCTCGCGTAGGAAAATGGGGACCATGCCGGCCACAGCTTTGACACCTTGGCGACATTGGCACGGCGGGCGGAATATGCTTGGTGGAACGTAGCCTGTCCATATACGCTCGGCGTTTCACTTCCACGACGAAGATCAGCTGACGCTCGTGATCCACGGCCGCTGCATCTCGGCGAGGCTGGGTTTACCAGAGACGGGAACTTATCTCTACATCACAGGCGGTGCGGAAAAGATCGGGCTAGATCTAGTCTCGGCGAGTCAAGGAGTCGAGCCCAACGCATGGTCGCCGGTTCGTTGAACAAACAAGTAAGGCCGCGGCCGGCAGAAATTAGGTTCTGTTGATCATCGCACCAGCACCTAGGCGGACATCGTGAATGTGCTAAAGCCAGCGAGTTCGGCCTTACATTCAGCCAACCTCTTTTTGGACACCGATGAGATCAAGCTTGATGGGCAATTGACAGTTCGGCGGGATTGAGCGGCGCGCCCGAAGCATTCCTCTATCGCAATCGTCGCTATCGTGTCGAAGATGCACATCAGCGGGAGGAAAAGGTGGCGCTTACCAATCTGCTCGCGACTACGCAGGCGTTTCTCGACAGACCTCATGGCCACGTCATAGGAGATCAGCGCGTCGGTTCAACCGATCGAGGACTGATAGCTGTGCGCGATCCAGCATCGGCATCGGTTGTCGCGCACGTGCCTGGCAGGGGGAGCCGGCGAGATCGATTCCGCCGTTCGAGCGGCCCGGGATGCGCTGCAAGGCCCTTGGGGAAAGATGACCCCGGCTCAACGCGAGCATGCCCTACTTCGTGTTGCGTTGAAACTGGAGCAACATGCCGAGGAACTGGCTCAGCTCGAGGCAATCAACCAAGGCAAGAACATCGTCGCAGCTCGGGCGATCGATGTGGGCTTCTCGATGGACCGGCGCTGCGTTTCGCCGAGCTTCGTTTGGAGTCAGAGTTGCCTCCGGGCGTCCTGAACGTAATTACTGGAACTGGAGAGCAAGCAGGTGCGCCCCTCTCGCGTCACCCGGGCGTCGACAAGGTCACGTTCACTGGATCAACGGCTGTAGGCAAGCTGGTTGGTTCGGCGGCAATCGCGAACGTCAATCCCGTCTCTCTTGAGCTCGGCGGAAAGTCACCCTTCATGGTATTCGATGACGTTGACGTGAACCAGGTCGCAAAGTCTGCCGCAAGCGTGATATTCTTCAATGCTGGTCAGGTCTGCGCTGCGGGATCTCGGCTTACGTTCAAAAGCGTGCGTTCGATCGCGTGGTCGAGGCGGTCTGCGCACTCGGAAAGAGCATGAAAATGGGGCCCGGATTGGACCCGGACTCCGAAATTACGTCCTTGGTTTCGGCCCGACAGCTGGAGCGGGTGTCGAAATACGTCGACATCGGCGTCGAGGAGGGAGCAATCGTGGCACTCGGCCGTCCTCCCACCTCGGCGACGGTTATTTTTTCCCTCCCACTGTTCTGGTGGACGCGTCGCATCGTATGCGCGTCGTGCAGGAGGAGATCTTTGGTCCGGTCTTGGTTGCATGTCCCTTTGACAATGTTGATGATTTGGTGGAAATGGCCAATGGTACGCAATACGGCTTAGCGGCCAGTGTCTGGACACGTGACATCAGCCGCGCGATGGAAGTTTCGAGCAGAGTTAACTCGGGTCTGATGTACATTAATACTCATGGCCTGATCGACCCAAACATGTCCTACGGTGGACAAAAGTGCTCAGGTATTGGAGTCGAGATGGGAAGGGCCGGCGTCGAGGCGTATACTCGCTCCAAATCCGTCTGCATCGCTTATTGACCTTGTATCGCCGCCGCCGGTGAACCCGCGACACTTATTGCTGTCTCCTCGTTGTTCAACGAGGAGATACTAAGCGCGATGTGAAGAGGTTGAATCGTCATCGCGCTTTAGCTCCTTGAGTATGATCATTTCGGAAAACTGCTTCACACTCTTTCCGGACAGTGTTCCACGGTAACGAAGCGATCAAGCGTCAGGAATCAATGGCTGCCCATCCATCTGCAGTCGACGCGTGTCGGTATCAATATGCTGTCAAGCAGGTAGACGACACCATCCATCGCAAATCTCTCGGCTACGACATCGAGCCTCTCCACTACCCGACCTGCCGTGATTGATCGCTCCAGAATCGCGCACGGACTGCCTTTCGATCCGGTTTACCGACCGCAGTCAGTGGAATAGCATCCACGCATTCAATGGATTTCGGGGCGGCGATCGAACCTTTTCGGGCCTTGACGTATGCAACAAGCTCAGCCTCGTCGATCGCGGCGCCGTCTCGCGAGACGACCAGCGCCTTGACGGCTTCTCCCCACTTCGAGTCGGGAACTCCTACCACTGTCGCGCTTGCAACCGAGGGGTGTTCCATTAAGACGTCCTCGATCTCTCTCGGGAAGACATTGAACCCTCCCGTTATGATCATCTCCTTCTTCCGATCGACGATATAGAGAAATCCGTCGCTGTCTTGATGCGCCATGTCTCCGGTGTGCAGCCAGCCATTACGAAGGGTTTCGCCCGACTCGTCAGGACGTTTCCAATAGCCTCTCATGATTGACGGGCCACGGAAGCAGACTTCTCCCACCTGACCGCTTGGAACGGGCTGATCGTCGTTATCTAGAATCGCCACTTCGATGCCAGCAAGTGGGCGACCGCAGCAAGAGAGCCGGACCAGGTCTGATCGCGTGTGCTCGGACCGGCGGAGTATGGAAGCACAATTCGGAGCTTCCGACTGGGAGTAGATCTGCATGAACTTTGGACCAAATACAGTAATCGCCTCTTGCAATCGCTTGGGCGATATTGGCGAGCCGCCATAGATGATGACTTGAAGTGATGACAGGTCGAACGAGCGCTTGGCGGCCTCATCGAGCAGGACATAGATCATGGTTGGAACGAGGAATGTGGCGGTGATCTTCTCCGCTTTGACGGCCTGGGCAAATCGCTCTGCCTTGAAGCCATCCTGCAGAACGACGGTGCCGCCTCTGAGAAGGACCGGAATCAGCATGCAGCCGGTCGCGTGCGTGATGGGTGTGCTGCAGAGGAAACGAATCTCCTCCGGCCACTCCCACTCGCTGAGCGTGAGAAGCACGTTCATGACCATCGCCGAGCTGGAAAGCGCGACGCCTTTGGGGCGTCCGGTCGTGCCACCGGTGTAAAGCAGTGCGACGATGTCGGTTGGTTTGGACAAGGTCGACAGCGGACGAGGTTCGAACGAGCTGGCAAGCGCAAAGAGATCTTCGCCTAGTTCGCATTTCAGGTGCGAGAACAAGGTCATTTCGGGAGCCGCCTGTTCAAGCATTGTCTTGACGTGCTGAAGGAAATGAGCCGAATCGAAAATGAGAGCGGCGCTCTCTGAATCCGCCAGAATATGCGCGTGATCTTCGCGCGAGCCGAGGGGATGAAGCGGCGTATAGCGCAGGCCCATCGCGAAAGCCGCGAGCTGGACGCTCGCCGCGGCTATGGAGTTGCGCGACAACTGCGCGATCCCGTCTCCCGCGTGCAGCCCTCTCTGCTCGAAGGCCTGCATAAGCTGGCTGATCTGGCTCGCGAGCTCTCGGTAGGACAGTCGTTGGTCGTCCTGCACAAGCGCGATCCTGTCCGGATATCTGGATAGCGCCTTGATCAGGGTGCTGGCGTAGGTGGTGGATGTGTGCAGTTGATCTTCTACCATTGGTTTCCCCAGGATTTGCCGATCGGACCCTACTTGGGGATCCGGGGCCAATCTCCCGCGTGCCAGACAGATAATGCGTGCGACGGGACACGGATCGAATGCCGCTATTTGGCTGGGACGGCGTATGCGTTGTCGCGCAGCCGTTAGCCGCCTCTTGCGGCTGCTCATAAGCTCAAGAACGACGACCGTGTGCGGCCAACGACAGCACGGCGCAAATCAAGGGAACGCCAATGTGTGCAAGCAAGGTCGCCGGTCTTCTCTTCTGGGCCGTTGCTCTGCTTTTTATCGCAACGCAACAATCACGGGCCGGGAGTGCTGATCCGATCCTGATTGGCCAGACGATGCCTTATAGCGGCCCTGCATCGTCATACGGTACGATCGGTCGCGTGGAGGCCGCTTACTTCGACATGATCAATGCCGAAGGAGGCGTCAATGGTCGCAAGGTCAAGCTGCTGTCGCTTGACGACGGCTATAGTCCGCCGAAGGCATTTGAGCTGACACGCAAATTGGTCGAGCAGGACAAGGTTCTGCTGATCTTTGGAACGTTCGGTACGCCGACCAACGCGGTCATCAAGAAATATCTCAATTCAAAGCACGTTCCTCATCTCTTCGCGACCGGAGGGGCGGTGCAGTGGAATGATCCCCAGCACTTCCCGTGGACGTTCGGCTGGCAGCCCAACTACAAGACCGAGATGGCGATCTATGCGGCGTATCTGCTCAAGCAGAAGCCTCAAGCCAGGATCGGCATCCTGTACCAAAACGACGACGTCGGACGCGACAATCTGCAAGGTCTCAAGGATGCCTTGGGTGAACGCGCTGTCGATCTGATCTTGAAGGAAGTCAGCTACGAATCGACGGATTCGTCGGTCGAGTCCCAGGTGATCAGCATCAAGGAAGCGGGAGCCGATGTGTTTTTCAACGCGGCCGCGGGCAAGTTCGCCGCGCAGGCCATTCGTAAGGCCGCCGACCTGAATTGGACGCCGTTGCAGTTCCTGAACAATTATTCCAGCTCGGTCGCGACCGTCCTCAAGCCCGCTGGCCTGGCGCAATCCAAGGGCATCATATCTTCCCAATTCCAGAAAGATCCGACCGACCCGCGTTGGAAGGACGACGCTGGATACAGGGATTGGGTGGGCTTCATGGACCGGTACTACCCGGCCGGTGATAAGCGCGACATCTTCAATGTCTACGGGTATCTCTCGGCCATGACCCTGGTGGAGGTTCTGAAGCGATGCGGCGATGACCTGTCGCGCGAGAACATTCGCAGACAAGCCGAAAGCCTCCGGGAAGTCGCTCTGCCGCTCCTTCTGCAAGGAATTTCGCTCAATACCAGCAGCGCGCAGCATGTTCCGATTCATCAGCTGAACATGATGCGGTTCAGCGGTGAGACCTGGGAATTGTTTGGAGAGACGCTGGAATAGGCGCGTTCCGGATCACGCAAGAAGTGGGTGGTGGGCATGTCGTTAGAAACGTCAGAGCGTGAGAGCCTGCTCAGTATCTCCGATCTGTCGCTGCGCTTCGGAGGCATCCTCGCACTGGACGGGGTTTCGTTTGACGTTGACCAGGGGCAGATCTGCGGAGTGATCGGTCCGAACGGCGCCGGCAAGAGCTCACTGTTTAATTGTATCTGTCGACTTTATGAGCCTGAGCGGGGACGCATCGTCTTCGATAAGGCTTGCCTGCTGACATCGCCAGCCCATGAAATAGCTTCGCTCGGTATCGGACGGACTTTTCAGCATGTCGCCTCCTTTAAGACAATGTCGGTCGCGCAGAACATCATGGTCGGCGCATATCATCGTTCGCTTGCCGGGTTTCTCGGCAGTGCCCTTGGCCTGGCGCGTGTCGCGCGAGACGAAGCACGCATGCATCGGATGGCGAGCGAGCTCGCGGCTTTTGTCGGACTGGAAAACATGGTGGAGAGCAATGTCGCGCATCTCCCCTTCGCGTATCAGAAGCGTGTGGAATTTGCTCGCGCGCTCGCTTCCAAGCCGAAATTGCTGCTGCTGGACGAGCCGGCAGCAGGGCTTAACCACGAAGAGCTCGAATCCCTGGCTTCCCTGATTCTGAAAGCTCGCGATCTGCTTGGCCTTACGGTGTTGCTGGTTGAGCATCATATGGGGTTGGTCATGGGGCTCTCGGACAAGATCGTGGTGCTGAACTTCGGTCGGAAGATCGCCGAAGGATCTCCGGGCGAAGTCAAGAACAACGCGGAGGTCCTCAGAGCCTATCTGGGTGGAAGAAAGCGATGACCGCACCGATCTTGAACGTGTCGGGACTTCAGGTCTTCTATGGAGACGTTGCCGTGGTGCGTGGTGTCGATTTCCACGTTCCACAGGGAGGCGTTACGGTCTTGCTTGGTGCGAACGGAGCCGGGAAGACCACCGTGCTGCGAGCGATCAGCGGTCTGGCCCGCCGCTATGGTGCGATCTACTTCGACGGCCGCGCCATCGAGCACGCCTTGCCACATTCGATCGCGCGCCTCGGCATCGCACACGTACCGGACGATCGCGGCACTTTCCTCGAGCTCGACGTGGATGAGAATCTCCGCCTTGGAGCCATTGCCCGGCGAGACACTGCCGAGGTACAAGCCGATTTCGATTTCGCATTTGAGCTGTTTCCGCGGTTGCGCGAGCGACGCTCACAGCAGGCGGGCACCCTGTCGGGCGGCGAGCAGCAGATGCTGGCGATCGCGCGGGCTCTGATGCTGAGGCCGCGGCTTCTTCTGCTCGACGAACCCTCGTTTGGCCTCGCTCCCATGATCGTGGAGGAGATCTACGAGATTCTGCAGAGGATACGCGTTCTACGCGAGATCGGCATCCTGCTGGTAGAGCAGAACGCCGAGGTGGCGCTCGATATCGCCGAGCACGTCTTCTTGCTGGAAACGGGCCGCGTCGTGCTGGCTGGACCACCGCACCTGATGCGCGATGATCCTCGCGTGCAGGAAGCCTACCTCGGGTGCAAATGATGGACGGGTTTATGCATCAGGTTTTGGCGGGCCTGGCGTCTGGGGGGACCTACGCGTTGTTGGGGTTGGCCGCGGTGATGATCTACCAGTCCACCCATCATCTCAATTTCGCGCAGGGCGAGATGGCTATGTTCTCTACCTACTTGGCGTGGACTGCGTTGCAGGCTGGTTTTTCGTATCCGGCATCGTTCGCCATCAGCGTCATCGTGTCGTTCTGCGGAGGCGTCGCGATAGAGCGATTCATAATTCGGCGCGTCCACGGGCGCCCGCAATTGACAGTCGTAATGCTGTTCGTGGCCCTGCTGTTCATTTTCAATAGCCTCGCCGCGCTCCTGTTTGGCTATACGCCGAAGACCTTTCCAACGCCCTTTGCCCAGATCCCCGCGATCGGCAGTTACCTTTCGCCGCACCAGCTCGGCTCGACCCTGGTCACGCTGCTGCTGATGGCCGCGCTCTACTGGTTCTTTGCCTTCACCAAACTGGGGCTCGCCATACGTGCGTCTGCCTTCAATCCAAAGTCGGCCCATCTAGTCGGGATCTCGGTTGGATCAATGTCCGCTCTCGGTTGGGGCATTGCGGCGGTCCTTGGCGCGGTCTCGGGAATGATGGTGGCACCCGCGGTGTATCTGGATCCAAATATGATGGGCGGCGTCTTGATCTATGGATTTGCGGCGGCGTTGCTGGGAGGCTTGGACAGCCCATGGGGTGCGGTCCTGGGCGGCTTCCTGGTCGGGGCGATCGAGAACGTGGTTGGCACATATCTGATCGGCACCGAACTCAAGCTGTCCGTCGCGCTCGCGCTGATCGTTGTTGTCTTGATCTTTCGGCCGCAGGGACTCTTTGGCCGAAAAATCGTCTCAAGAGTCTGAGGGCTGCTGCGGTGATGCCATTCATGCGAAAACGCTTTCCCGTCTATGGCGCCGCCGCATTGCTTCTGGCTGCTCTCGTAGCCCTCGCATTCGTTCTTGAGGACTTCCAGCTCTTCCAACTCACGATGGTGATGGCGTACGCCGTAGCCTTGCTGGGCTTGAATATGCTCGTGGGGTACGCGGGACAAATCTCGCTGGGGCACGGTGCCTTCTTCGCGCTCGGAGGGTATGCAGCCGCGATCTTCATGAATTACGTCGGGCTTCCCTATTGGGCCGCAGTTCCGCTTGCCGGTCTTTTCGGGTTCATTTTCGGGTTCATTTTCGGGATCCCGACGCTCAGGCTTCAAGGCCACTATCTTGCGCTTGCAACATTCTCATTGGCAGTGGCAACGCCACAGATCCTCAAATGGAAAAGGATCGAGGACTGGACGGGTGGGGTGCAAGGCGTCCTGCTCAACAAGCCTGAGCCGCCTGCCGCATTGGCCGCGACGCCCGACCAATGGCTCTATCTCCTTGCGCTCGGCGTCGCTGCCGTGCTGTTCACGTGCGCCTATCGCTTGCTACGCGGCCAGGTGGGGCGTTCGATCGTTGCTGTTCGGGATCATCCGATTGCCGCGGCTGCCGTCGGCATCGACGCCGCGCGTGTCAAGTGCCTGGTGTTTGCTGTCAGCGCGCTCTACACCTGCGTGGGCGGTGCAGTTGCGGCGGTTGCCGTGCAATTCGTGTCCCCGGACACCTACAATTTCTTCCTTTCGATCTCGCTTCTCGTCGGCGTCGTAGTTGGCGGTATTGAGACGATTTCGGGAGCGGTCGCGGGAGCAATATTCATCCAATTTATGCCGACGCTCGTTGGAGAGTACTCCAAGGCGGCTCCTTGGGCGATCTATGGCCTGATTCTGATGGCGGTTGTCTTCGTCGCGCCCGGCGGTGTCGCGCGCGTTCTTCGCCGTCGTGCCGGAGGCGCGTCAGGTCGAGGGCGGCGAGCCCGCCCCGAGGAGGATACCTCCCTTCAAGGAGATGGCTCCATTCAATCCAAGTCTATGCAACGCGTCCCAAATTCGTGATATGCTGACTCAACTGAGCGAGGAAACCAAAGGCATCAATGACCGGTCTTACATGGACAGGCTGCTAATATCTGCCTCAGAGATCGCAGCAATCGAGGCCGGGTTGGCGCCCGGGCCTATTGTCGGGGTGGCGCGCGATGTGCCCGCCGGGACGACGATCGAGGCCCACTCGCACGGCTGGGGGCAGCTGATGTTCTCTAGTTCGGGTGTGATGCTAGTCGAAAGTCGTGGCCTGTCCTGGGTTGTCTGGCCAGAGCGAGGGGTGTGGGTTCCGGAAGGCGTCGAGCATACGTTTCATCCGATCACCGGTATTTCCTTGCGTAATCTTCTGGTCCAGCAGCAGATGGAAGTACAATTGCCGCAGAGTTGCTGCTTCGTAAAGATCACCCCATTGCTGCGGGAATTGGTCCTTCGGGTGACCGAGCAGGGCCGTCCTTTCAGAAACAGTTCGCATAAGGACCGGCTGATGCAGCTTGCCGTCGACGAAATGGAGATCTGTCCGGCCGCGCCACTCCAGTTACGCATGCCGAAGGATACTCGCTTGCTGCGCATCTGCCAGATCCTAAGGTTCAATCCATCCGATATGAGAACTCTCGACGATTGGGCCGAGGTCGCCGGAGCGAGTGCGCGCACATTAAGCCGCCTTTTCATCAAGGAGACCGGGCTCTCATTTGCTCATTGGCGTCGCCAGGCGCGGCTGATATCGGCCATGGTATTGCTGGGCGAAGGCAAATCGGTCACGACCGCAGCGCTCGATGTCGGCTATGAGAGCACGAGCGCTTTTATCGAAATGTTCAAGCGACGGGTAGGCCAAACGCCGGGCCAATACGTTAGCTGACCCTGCCTGAATAGAGAACGTCGCCGTCCGGTACGACGTATCGATTGGCGACGGTGCAGGAGAACCTGGATTCCCTTCGCTGTAACGTGGGCTATCTCACTAGCTAACGTTGCGGGGAAATATGGAAAATCGGTATCAGCTGTACGGCGTTCTGGGGTCACCCTACGCGGCCAAACTTCGCGCCCTGTTGCGTTATCGACAGATCCCGTTCGATTGGGTGCCGGCCGGCTTTGATTGGGCTCCGAGCTACTATCGCGTACGGCCCGAGCTGTCCGGGATCGAGCCCAGGATAATCCCGACGCTGCGATTTCCGGACGGATCGTTTCATGTCGATTCCACCGTTATCGCCTACGAGCTCGAACAATTGCACTCAAAGCGTTCGATTATTCCGGGGGATGCCGGCCTCGCCTTTCTGTCTGATCTCATTGACGATATGGGCGATGAGTGGGTCCTGAAGATTGCGTTTCACTACCGCTGGGGAAACGAAGAAGATCGAAATTATACGAATCGGCTGATTCTTGGCGAGCTTCTTGGCGGTGGTGTACCGCAGAAGACGATTGTCGCGGCCGCAAATGAATTTCGCGATCGCCAGATGTCCCGGATGCCCCTGGTCGGATGCACGCCGCTGAACGCTCCGTTGATTCAGAAGACCTACGATATCATCTTGGACGCAATCGCGAGCCTGCGCGAGCGGTCGGCCTTCCTGTTCGGCTCGCGGCCTTCGCTGGGCGATTTTGGCCTCTTTGGAGCCATGTTCACATGCCGCAACGACCCGACACCGGGTGGCATCATGCGTCGAAGTTCACCGGGGACGCTCGACTGGCTTTATGCCCTCGATGAGGGATCCGGAATCGAAGGGGACTGGGTCGATCCAGCCGCCATCGACGAAGGGGTGAAGCAACTGCTGCGCCTGGCAGGCGACGTATACTTGCCGTTCCTTCAAGCCAACGAAACGGCCGTCGAGTACCAGGCGAGCGTCGTCGAAATGGAGGCGCTTGGATTTCCGTTCCGGCAAGCGCCGTTCAAATACCAGGCGAAATGCTTCCGGGTCCTCCGAGACAAATTCAGGAAACTCGAAGGCGCTGCGCGCGCGCGGACCGTTAGTATTCTCGAAGAGACCGGATGTCTGAAGGCGTTTGTCGGATGAGCGATTCGGAACAGATGGTGCAGCCGGCGCTCGATCTCTATTATTGGCCGACGCCCAATGGTTGGAAGATCACGATTCTCCTGGAGGAACTGGGGCAGCCCTACAATTTGATCCCCGTCGATATTCGCAAAGGTGCTCAATTCGACCCCGAGTTCCTTGGCATCAGCCCGAACAACAAGATCCCGGCACTTGTCGACCGCATGCCGGGCGCGGGATCTGCGCCCGTGGGGATCTTCGAGTCCGCGGCGATCATGATGTATCTCGCCGACAAGTATCGCATGCTTTGGCCAGAGAATATGGCTGCGCGCTATGAAGTTGCGCAATGGCTTGCTTGGCAAATCTCCGCCCTAGGTCCGACTGCGGGACAAGTCCATCACTTTCGCGAATATGCTGTCGAGAAGAACATGTACGCGATCAAGCGTTTCACAGACGAAATCAATCGCCTCTATGGCGTGCTCGACAAACAACTTGCAAACCGCGAATACATCGCTGGCTCCTACTCGATAGCGGATATCGCGTGTTGGGTTTGGGTCCGATTGTGGCGGCATCATGGGCAGAACATCCAAGAATTTCCGCATCTGCATCGATGGTTGGACGCCTTGGCAACACGCCCTGCCGTCAACAAGGGATTTCGGATCGGAAACGAACTCAGAGGTGGGAAGTCATCCATGACTGAGGAGTCCCGGAAGCACCTTCTCAATCAACGCGCGAGGTCATAGGTGTCGACGCGGCACACATGAGAGCCAGGTCGTCTTCGTTGATATTCCATTCCCTTAGAGCATCACCGAACGCTCGGCCTTCTCTTGGAGGTTGCGCCGGTGTCCCGCTGAAGCGGGGCGCCGGCGACCCCTGAGCATGACGGCCCGCCGAAGTGAAGACATGGCGAGCTCTGAGATGTGGATGATTTAGAGCTTCGTCGAGCGTAAGAACGGGTGTTGCGCAGGCCTCCACGCCGTCAAAGGCTGTCGTCCATTCATCGCGTGTTCGACCTTTGAACTTGGTTTCCAACTCCGTCCTGAGCATATGCCAGTGCTCCAATGCATGTTGGTGAGGGAGCCAAGCAGCATCTAGCTCGAGGACCTTCAGCAGGTTTGCGAAGAACTGCGGTTCCAGGCAGCCGACTGCGAAGTATTTGCAATCCTTTGTTTCGTAGACGTCGTACCAAGGCGCTTTGCCTGACAGGACAGCTTCAGATGTGGCATGCGCCGGTCCGCCGGCCCGGGCGCTGAACAGGCTTGCCATGAGCAAGGCCAAACCATCGACCATAGCCGCCTCGACAATCTGTCCACTGCCGGATGTGCGCGCGTGATGAAGCGCCGCGAGAAGCCCCACCGTCAAGAGCATTCCCCCGGCCGCAAAGTCACCGAGCATGTTGAGCGGGGTACTCGGCGGATAGCCGGCACGGCGGATGGAATCCAGTGCGCCGGAGAGTGCAAGGAAGTTGATGTCGTGGCCTGGCATCCGGGCCAGGGCGCCATCTTGCCCCCAGCCATTAACCCGGCCGTATACCAATCGTGGGTTGGCCGCGCGCGCTGCATCAGGTCCGAGTCCGAGCCGCTCCATCGCGCCGGGGCGGAATCCTTCGATCAGCATATCTGCACGTTGAATCAGCCGGTTCACGCATGACAGACCCTGCGACGTTTTCAAATCCACTGCGATTGCAGATCGGTTGCGCCGAAGGACGTCGTAATGCGGAGCCACAAGCGGCGTAACGGACAAGGGCCGATCGATCGTAATGATGCTGGCGCCCATGTCGGCGAGCATCATCGCACAGAACGGAGCCGGACCCGCCGCTGCGAATTCAATGATCCTAACGCCAACGAGTGGACCCATGCCCTGTCGAGCTCCCTGCCATGGTTGCTTCCAAGCTTACTCGGGCTGGCAGGTTCGAGCTCCGTTGAACTGGCCAATGGATAGCTTTGGCCGGTCAGTTCAAATCCTCTCACTATGCGGTAGTTCTGAATTGGCCATCCAGCGCTATCGATTGTCTCGCACGATAAAGCGATCACACTTGAAAATCGGCAATTCTCTTCTTTCGGTATGCATGACCTCACTATCAAGAAGAGCCGTAAGCGGACCGACGGTCATTGACGGCAAGCAAGGGGCGGAATCATGTTGAAGCTGGACCATCGAGTTCTGATTGCTTTGATCGCGGCATCGGCCGTCGTCTCGTTTTGTCCCGCATCTGCGGGGCCCGCATTCGCACCGGTTACCCGAGCAGAATTGGAGCATCCGGCAGGCTCGGGAACGGAATGGCCGTCGTCCGGCCGTGACTATCACGGCAGCTATTTTAGTCCGCTGTCCCAAATCAACCCGGACAATGTAAAGAATCTTGGTCTCGCCTGGCATCTGGATCTCCCGACGGATCGAGGTCTCGAAGCAACGCCGCTCGTAGCCGGTGGGGTCATGTACTTCTCCTTGCCGTGGGGCCATGTACTCGCGGTAGACGCCGCTTCGGGACAGCAACTGTGGCACTTCGATCCAGGCGAAGTGAAAAACGTATCGAAAGACATTTGTTGCGATGCAGTAAATCGAGGTGTCGCGCTATGGGGCGATAAAGTATTCGTCGGTACCATCGATGGCCGGCTCGTGGCGCTTGAGCGTCGTACCGGCGAACCCGTCTGGCAGGTGCAGACCGTGGACAGAACAAAGCCCTACACGATTACAAGTGCACCGCTGGTTGTGAAGGGCAAGGTGATTATCGGAAACAGCGGTGCTGACTTCGGTGTCAGAGGCTACATTACTGCTTACGATGCCGATACGGGAAAGCAACTGTGGCGCTTCTATACGGTACCTGGCGATCCTTCCAAGCCCTTTGAGCATGAAGAGCTCGCGATGGCCGCGAAGACCTGGAAAGGCGACGCATATTGGAAGTTCGGAGGCGGCGGCACGGTCTGGGGCAATATGGTCTATGACCCAGAACTCGACTTGCTTTATGTCGGCACGGGAAACGGATCTCCTTGGAATCGCGAGATCAGGAGTCCGGGAGGCGGAGATAATCTGTTTCTGTCGTCGATACTCGCCCTGAAGCCAGACTCTGGTCAGCTCGCTTGGTACTACCAAACGACGCCTGGAGAGAGCTGGGACTACACGTCGACGATGAACATGATCCTCACGACCGTGAAGGTCGCTGGAAGCGACCGGAAAGTGCTGATGCAGTTTCCAAAGAATGGCTTCTTCTACGTTCTCGATCGCGAGACTGGGAAGCTCTTGTCGGCCGACAAGGTTGGCAAAGTTACGTGGGCTGAGAAGGTCGATTTAGCCACGGGTCGGCCCGTCGAGGCACCGGGCGTTCGCTACGAAAAAGAGCCGATCGTGATGTGGCCTGGCCCGTACGGCGCTCACAGCTGGCAGCCGATGGCCTTCAGTGAGCAATCCGGGCTCGTTTATATACCGTACCAGGAGATGGGGGGAAGGTATCGAAACGAGGGCAGTGAGTTCGTTTACCGACGGCGAAACTTCAACACAGGAAGTGCCTTCTATGAGGGGACTTCCTTCCCCAAGAGTCTCGCCACAGGGGCACTCGTTGCTTGGGATCCGGTCAAGAAAGAGACGGTCTGGCGGGTGCCGCTCGACTCCGTTTGGAACGGCGGAGTACTGGCCACAGCCGGCAATCTGGTCTTTCAAGGAAACGCTTACGGCAAGTTCGTTGCCTACGCCGCCGACACCGGCAAAAAGCTCTGGGAGTTTGACGCGCAAACCGGAGTATTGGCAAGCGCCTCAAGTTTCGTGCTCGACGGGCAACAGTACATCGCATTGCTCGCTGGTTGGGGTGGTGGCGGACCCATGGTCGGTGGAGAAGCAGATAACTTCACAGGCGTTCGTAATGTGAGCCGGCTTCTTGTGTTCAAGCTTGGTGGTAAGGATGAGTTGCCGCCACTACCCGTCCGTGCCGAGAGCCGTCGCATTCCACGCGGAACCGATGCCAGCGCCAAAGTCATATCGAAGGGGGAGAGATCCTTTGGCATCTACTGTTCGAAATGCCACGGGGTTGGCGCCGAAAGCGGCGGGCTTGTTCCGGATCTGCGCAGGTCGGATGCCATACTGAGCGAAGAAGGCTTTCGGGAGATCGTGACGGGTGCGCTCGAATCGCAGGGAATGCCCTCCTTCTCTGCTGACCTGTCCACTCGGGATATCGAAGACGTGAGAGCTTATCTTTTGGATAAGGAGAAGAGGGACTTTGGCGCACGGTAGTAGTAATGTGCTTCGGTGTGGATTGGCTCACAACCTTGACCGATGGATCTGAGGTCAATCAAGGCGTTAGGCCCATGATCGGCCCCGGACCCCACGCCGAAGCACACATTTCGTACAGGGGCTGATCGAGTCCGGCGGGCAGCGGATCTCGTCCAGGATTCGAACCTAGCCAGGGGTTCGAACAAGTGGCGCGTTCTGGCAGGCCATAGGGATGCTTCCCAGCGAGCTAGGCCGAAAGCCGACAACAAAGCGCTCCCGCGATAAGGGTTTCGCGAGGTAACGAACTTCCGCCGCTGTTCCAGGCGTTCACGCCACCATACTAAGGACAAACAGCGGTTCCTCGTTTCGGTGGTTGCGTATGATTCCCCCCTGGGCACCAAAAATACGCTTTTCCACGCTGGAGTACGATCTTGTACGATTGCGTTCGCTTGATGCTAAGCGCGAAGAGCGCTCGCGAATTTTTCTCCGTCCTCACAACCACCGACGCTTGCGATAACTGAGACGTTGACCGTTGCGAGGACGGCGATCCATGAAATGCCTGCGATCAGGCATGCCGCGAGTGCGATCTCTGTGTAACGCGCGATGCCCAGGAGGATCAGACTGAGCGCAGTGCCGGCGGTGCCGGCAGCGACGAGCCCGTCGGACCCGAAGGTCGCCTTCATCCAGGACAGCATGAACGCACCGACGACGGCGCCCACGCCTATCGCGCCGAGCAAAAAGCCGTAGAGTTCTAGACCGCCTGCGATCTGATTGCGCGCGACGAGTGGGAGCAGCGCCCAATAGGCGCTCGCGAAGAAGAAGAACGCTGCCGCCCTAACGAGTGTGGCACGGAGCCTCGGATTGAATCGCGCATGGCGGAAGCCGATCACCATGGCGCCGGCGAGACGTTCCGGTGGCAGTGCGCTTCCTTGCGAGGACGCCGGGCGCCACCAAAGCAGCTCGTGAAGGAGGCGAAAGCATCCTTCAACGCCGGTTGACACGTGCGCGATTGGCTCTCCGTCAGGGTCAAATCTGCCGACGGAAACGCGCGGCAAGACCGGCCATTCCTGTTGGTGCCATGAGCACGATGCCAATGAGGATTGCGCCAAAGATAGCGGATGGTGCAGCTTTGGAAATCTCGTCTACGACATTCGGAAGAAGGACAACGAATGCCGCGCCGAACGGAGCACCCAGGATGGACGTATTTCCGCCGACGACCGAACCGACAAGCAGGCTTATGGAAAGAGCGACGGAAAACGTGTCCGGGGAGATAAACTCGGTCGCCAAGGCGCTTAGGGACCCGGCTAGACCCGCATAGAGCGCTGCCACGGCAAAGGCCGTCGACTTCGTGATCGCCAGGTTAATGCCCATCGCCTCGGCGGCTGTCGGGTTGTCCCGGATGGCAAGCAGCGCGCGGCCAATCCGACCCGTCACGATGTTCCTGCCGGTGCCAAACATGACGGCCGCAATCGTGATGCAGAGAAGGTAAAGCCATTGATCGTCAGTCAGCTTCAGCGGGGAGGGGGCGTGAGGCTTGCTGAGGAGCAGCCCTTGGACGCCGCCGGTCCACGGCTCCAGGGCATGTGACTTGAGAAGATACGGTGCGGTTACCGCGAGGGCGAACGTCGCAAGGCCGAGGTAGATTCTCTCGAGACGCAAAGCAGGGAACCCAAACAGAAATCCCAGCGCGAAACAGCCTGCCGCCGAGACAGGTATCGCGACCCAGTAAGGGGCGGCCTCGTTGGCCAGCAAAATGCCTGTGACATAGGCGCCGGCAGCAAAGAAAGCGCCTTGGCCCAGCGAGATCTGGCCGTTGAATCCGGCAAGGATGTTGAGACCCAGGATCGCAATCGCATAGATCGCGATGCTGGACAGGACGAACAGCTGGTAGCCCGTTGCGAGAAATGGCGTGAGACAGGCCATACTGGTCGAGGGCGACGGCTTCGGGAAATCGATCCATGGGCTGGCGCTCCTGCCTCTCTATCTGCGCGAGATTAAGAGTGATGACATGTCTGTTGTGGGCGAACCCGAAATCGTCAATGGCTTCGGCGCCTGCCTGACTTGGGATGGGCACAAGCTTCCCGGGCCCTGGCTGTTGCGGCGCGCGACGCAAGAAGCAATGTCGCGGGCGGCCCGGTTCGGGATGGGGGCGATCGCCATCCAGCGCAGCCACCATACCGCCTGCCTCGCCGCCTATCTGAGGCCGGCAGTTGACGCCGGCTACATGATGCTTCTGACACTGACCGATCCCGGCCATAGCAGCGTCGCGCCGTTCGGTGGGGTAACGCCGGTTCTGACGTCGAACCCGATGGCGTTCGGCGCGCCCGCCGCCAATGGACCGGTGATGGTCAACATGTCCACCGCGCTGTTGACGAACCGCGCGATCGCCGCCTATCGGCAGCGCGGTGAGCAGCTGCCGCACCCCTTTTTGATGGATAGCCAAGGCCATCCCTCGACCGATCCCAACATCATGGCAGCTATCCCGCCGGGTACGGTTCTGCCTCTCGGTGGTCTGGAGGCCGGCCACAAGGGCTATTCCCTCGGTCTCATCGTAGAACTGTTGACGGGCTGCCTTAGCGGGCGGGGACGTGCTGACGCAACCGACGGCTGGAGTGCGGCGGTTTTCATCCTCGTCATCGACCTCGCCGCATTCGGGAGGGGCCGACGCTTTCCGGCGTCAAGTAGCGCGCTTGCCGGCATGTGCCCGCATCTCGAACGTGTCGAACTGCCAGGCGCTCACGCTCTTGCGCGGTGGGAGTGGGAGCTTCGGGACGGCGTCCGACTGTCAGCCAGCATCAGCGCTGAAATAGTGGAATGCGCGAGGCGCTTCGAGGTGCCGATGCCGGATCCGATTCCTTGAGACCGGTGCCGAGCAAGACCCGATCGATCCAGAGAAAAACATATTTGAGGAAACACCCATGACGATGTCCATCGCGGTAGACAAGGCGCCCGCCGAGCGCGCCAACATCAGACGCGCTGTGACTGCGGCGACCATCGGCACGATTATCGAGTGGTTCGACTATGCGCTTTACGGCGCCGCGTCGGGCTTGTTCATCAACAAACTGTTCTTCCCGCAGTTCTCCGCCTCGGCGGGAGTGCTGGCGGCGTTTGCGACGTTCGCCGCCGGCTTCTTCAGCCGGCCGCTCGGCGGCATCCTGATTTCGCATTTCGGCGATCGCTTCGGGCGTAAGCCCGCGCTCATCTTCACGGTCTCGCTGATGGGCCTGTCCACCGTCGCGATGGGTCTCTTGCCAACCTATGCTCAGATTGGGGTGTTAGCTCCCATCCTCTTGGTCATTTGTCGCTTGCTGCAGGGTTTCGGCGCTGGTGCGGAATATGCGGGAGCCGTGACGCTCGTCTCCGAATACGTCCCCGCTCATCGCAGGGCGTATTTCACTGCCTATCTGTCGTCGGCGACTGTCGTCGGCATCATGTTTGCGACGCTGCTCTTCCTTCTTGTTGCCTATCTGCCTGAAGAAAACCCTGTTCGGCTGGGCGTGGCGCGTGCCGTTCCTCGTCTCGGCACTCCTCATTGGCGTCGCGCTCTACATTCGCCAGAACCTCGACGAGACGCCTGAATAAGTCGAGGCGATGGAGCGTGCCGCCGCCCACCGCCGCGAAGCGCGGGTGCCAGTCGGCGAACTTATCCGCAATAGCCCGCGAGAGGTCGTGTGCGGCTTCCTTTCGATCACTGGGCACAACGCGAACGCGTACATCCTCAGCGCGTTCAGCCTGAGCTACATGACCAACACGCTGGGCATGGCCCGGACGGACGCGCTGACGGCTGTTATCATCGCGACGCTGACCGGCATCGTGCTGACGCCGCCTGTTGGTGCGCTCGCCGACCGCGTCGGCCATGCGCGAGTCTATCTCTTCGGCGGCGTTTTCACAATGTTGTACGCGTTCCCAATGTTCGCGATACTCGGCACGAAGAATGTGGTGCTGGCGACGCTGGCTCTGAGCATCGGCTTCGGCATCGGCTATAGCGGGCTTGCCAGCGCGCAGGGCGCGTTCCTCGCCAACCTGTTCCCGACCCGCTACCGTTTCTCTGGCATCGCGCTGGCGCGTGAACTGAATGCTCTCCTGATCGCCGGTCCGACACCGTTCGTGGCATCGGCGCTCGTGGCCGCCGGCAATGGCAAGCCGACGTGGGTCGTTGCCTATCTGATGGCTTGCTGCGCGATCACCGTCGTTTCGGTTATCGCCATTCGGTCGCGGTCCTACGAGCGAGGCAGCGACTGACGCGGGTGCAAGGGTCATGCAGATCCACGATCGAAAGGGAGGGTCGATTGAGGCTTGTTCCTAATGACGGGGGTGGCGCGCGAACGCCAAGCCTGAACAGAGCGACTCGCGGCTCCTGCTGCTTTCCAGCGCCGACAATGTGCTGGTCGCACGCGGCAAGGTCGCTGCAGGGGAGACCATAGTTGTCGATGGCGTGGCGGTAACGCTCGCGATCACGATCTCGCTTGGCCACAAGATCGCCCGCTGCGGCATCGGGCTAGACGAAAGGATCGTCAAATACGGTGTGCCGATCGGTTCGGCGACGGCGCACATTGCGCGCGGCGAACATGTTCACGTCCACAACGTGCGAGGATTTGCAGGCCAGCCCGCATGATAAACAACCGGCGTGTCGCGCAGGCGATCATGGATCTTCGCGACGACCTCGATCCGCGCCAGCGCGGACGTAATCGCCGCCTGCACGTCGGCATTAGGGTCCGACCGCGCCTGCAAACGGAGGATCGACATGATGGTCGCGAGGTCGTTCCTGGTCCGGTGAGCCAACTCCATCATGAGAACGTCCGCGTAGGCCTTCGCCTCCGAGTGCTTCTGGAGCGCTGCGCGCAAGGCTTCCGTTACCCCTGCAAGACATAGCCCGCTCGCCAGGAAGATGAGGAGCGGCAGGATCGCGGCGCTCGGCGGCGGAGGGATAAAATATCGCGCCGCCAGCGCCGCGCTCGCCGGTGGCCAGAAAGCCTGAACCGCGATCGAAGATGACAGAGGCCAGGAAAATGGCCGGGATGAACAGCACCAGCGGATAGGGTCTCAACTGATCGTCCAGCAGGAGCTTGGCGACAAATGCCAGCCCGACGAGCCCGAGGCTCAAAAGGTACCGCGCCCACAGGGGATATCTGGGCGTGACGGACATGAAGCGAAGCAGGAGCCGGTCCATTGAAAGCAACGAACCGGCTTGTCGGCCCGTTCCTGTCGCTTGCTTCAAGCGCTTCGGCCGGCGCGTGGACTGTTGAGCCTAGACCAAAGTCTGGACGCTGTTTGCCGCAGGGCCTGCTGAGGAACGATTCAACAAAGCTTGAGTTCGTCCCAAAAGAACCGACCAAAAAATCCAAGAGGGTAAAATCCAAGAGGGTAAAGCCATGACGCGATCAGTGGAGGAGCTGAGGCGGCAGTCCGAGCGAAGCCGTGCCGAACTCGCGGTGACGGTCGATAGGTTGAGGGAGCGGATATCGGATACCGCTGACGACCTCCGCCACAAGGTCTCGCCGCAACACATCAGATCGGAAGTCTCCGATTACATCAGCAACAAGACCCAGAGTTGGGTCGAGGCGCTGAAGCAACAAGCGATGGATAATCCGATGCAGGCGGTCGCTGCGGGGACTGCGGTCGCAATCCCGCTTCTGCGCCTGGCGCGCGGTTTTCCAGTGCCCCTTCTGATGATCGGGGCTGGCCTTGCCCTGACCTCGAAGACGGTGCGCGACCGGGCCACGGAAGCGGCTGCACCGGTGATGGAGAAGGCGGGAGAGATGCTGGATCAGGCCGCCGACCGGGCCGACGCGCTGGGCAGCGACGTGAGAAACCGGCTGACTTCGGCTCAAAACCAGGCCGGCGATATGGCTGGCGACGCGCAAGATGCCGCCGCCGCCCTGGCCGACGACCTTGGCAGGCGAGCGGCGCAGGCCGCCGGCACCGTCGGCGATACGCTCAAGAGCGGCATGGATGCCGTGAAGGACAGAGCGGGCGCGGCCAAGAACGCGGCGGCCACGGTGCCTGCGAAGGCCCGTCAGGTCATTGGCGACAATGCCGCCTTGATCGGCGGTCTTGGGATCGCGATCGGCGCCATCCTTGCCGCGGCTCTTCCCGAAACCAGCGCCGAAGCCAAGGCGGTGGGCCCGGCGAGCAACAGCGTGAAACGAGCGGCGGGCGAGGCTGCACAATCCGGTTTCGAGGCGGCCAAGGACGCGACGATGTCAGCGGCCGACGCGGCGGCGCGAAGCGTCGGCGAGGCCGATCTCGGGGGGCATGCCGGCCGGATGACGGAAAACGTGGCCGACAGGCTCAAAGAGGCTGCCGACGACGTCGTCAGGGCGGCCTTCAGTCCTTCCCCAAACCCGAACACCTGAAAGAACGATCATGAGCGATGTGGACCTGAGTAAAGAGACGAATTCCACGCAGAACCGGAATACCGACCCCTCGCAGACCCTCAAGGAGCAGATGGCCGATGCCGGCGCCGAGGTGAAGCAGCGCGCCGGCGATGCCCTCCGAGCGTCGACCGATGTCGCCAACGACAAGTTCAAGGAGGCGGCTGATGCCGCCAAAGACGTGGCTTCCGGAACGGTGGACCAGATCGAGGGCCAGGCGCGCGACAAGCAGCGGTCGGGCGCGAACTTCATGGCACGCCTTGCCGGTAACATTCGCGAAGCGGCGCGCGCCTTCGAGAGCGATGCGCCGTTCGCCGCCCGTGGCATGACTTTCGCCGCCGAATATGTCGATGACGCGGCCGATAAAATCCGTGACGGAAGCTTCCGCGACCTCGTCGACGGCGCCACCGATTTTGCGAAGCGGCAGCCGGCCGCGTTTCTGGGGATCTCGGTCCTTGCCGGTTTCGCGGCAGTCCGTTTCCTGAGGGCGTCGGGCGGGCGGTCTTCATCCTCGAAACGGCGCGAACAATCGTCATCCTCGCAGCAAAGCAACGTGTCATGAGCATCCAGAACGATATCAAAACGAGTCAGAACGATCTTCGAACCATCTCGACATTGCTCGGCGATGCGCTGTCGCAGTTCGCCAAGCTGTTCCAGAACGAGGTGGATCTCGCCAAGGCCGAATTCGGCGAAAAAGTTCAGAAGGTCGGCGGCGCGCTGGTCTTCATCGTTGGCGGCGCCGTCCTTGTGATCCCAGCCCTGGTGATGGCGCTGTTCGCCTTATCGGCGGCAATGATTGGGGCAGGGTGGTCACAGCCGCTCTCCTATTTGACGTCGGCGATCATGGCCGTGATGATCGCGGCCGTACTGTTCGCGATCGGCATCAACCGGCTAGATGCCCGCAACCTGGTGCCACGGGAGACCATTCGGCAACTCGATAAGGACAAGGACACCGTGAAGGGGATGGTGAGATGAGCAGCACGCAGGCGGGCTTTTTCGACAGTCTGGTGACCGCGGTGCGGGAAAATCCCCTCGCCGCAGCACTTATCGGAGGCGGTGCGTTCTGGCTGTTGGCTGGCGACGAGAAGCTGAAGAGCGCGGCGCGATCGGCGACCGCGGCGGCTTCGCCGATCGTCGATCTCGGCGTGCGCAATGTTCGCGCGGCCGCCTCCGAGCTCCAACGGACCGCCGCGCCACCGACCGCGCCTGAAACGGATCACGACGACGCTACGGGCTTCGGTGAAACCGTACGCGAGGCCAGTAGCGCGGCTTCAGACGCCATGTCGGGAGCGGCCGACGACATCAAGGGCCGGTTCGACGAAGGTATCGCCTATGCGCGCGAGAACCTCGGCATGCCTGGAAAAGAAGCTCTCACGAAAGCGCAATCATCGTTGGCCGACGTGCTTGACCGGCAACCGCTCGTCCTTGGCGCCGTGGGCTTGGCAATCGGTGCGGCCATCGCGGGTGCGTTCCGGACTTTCGATCTCGAGAACGAATGGGTGGGCGAGCTCAGCGACGATATCAAGGCTGATTTGAACACGCGCGCCGACGCGGTATCGCAAAGCCTACGCGAAGCCTCCGATACGTTGAAGGTCGAGCTCGGCGACGTCGGCACAGAGGCCGTCGATCGGGTGAAGCAGGCTGGCATCGATGCTGCGGATGCTGCACGGGAAAAGGTGAAGTCGCCATAAAGGAGGCGGTTCCAAGCCTCATAAGCTGCGGATTCGCCTAGGACGATGGCCTCACCGTCAATCACGAACTGCTTCTGGCGGTTCTTCAGCGCGGCCTTCACAATCCAAGGGAAGCGCTTCGTCCAGTCATGGCCGCCCTTCGTGATCAGCCGGACGCGGTCTCCGTCGCGCTCGACGCGCAGGCGGTAGCCATCGTACTTGATCTCGTGGAACCACTCCGGGCCGGCCGGAACCAACTTTCCAACGGTCGGCAGGCAGAACTCGAATTTAGGCATGACCGGCACATGGGTATGTGTTGCCGGTTTTGCGAATCCGCAGCAGAGGCCCCGATGTGGCGCTTCTCCGGGGCCTCGGGTTCTCGGCCTGGAGAGGACCGAGGAGTTACTTCAAACTCCCATCGACGACGGCGTCAAGTCTCGGGAAAAAGCGGAAATTGTCTCGCCGGGATTCACATGGTTTATTTTCGGACCGGAGCGTCGTTTGGGATGATCCGAGCAACAGGGCAGCTAATTTTCATTTCGTATTTTTTCAGCCCTAGAACGACGACCGTTGCTTCCTGGCGAGCGGCTCGGCGATCCAGCTTGGCCCCAGCATGATCCGGATGCTGGGGTCTCTTTTATGAGTAGGAACGAAGCGCAAGCATTGGCATTGGTCGCCCTGTTCAGTGCCGCACCGCTACAGGCACCCAGACGCCCAGCTACACACTGGCCCCAGCTTCACCGCTGGGCCCTTCCTTATTACGCCGTCCAGACAGGACACTTGCTGGGGCCGTTTTCTGTTAGAGGCCGCCAATTGGGGCAGCCTACACAGGCCTAATTTTCGTTTTCAGCTTACGATCGATCAGCATCTCGGCCCGGCGCTTTGCTAGTTCTGCCAATCGTGTGCGCACGGTATGGCGGGTCGTTTCTCCGCCGATCTCAATGATGATCTCGAACTGATCATCATATAGGCGTTTTACCTCGAACGTGACGCCCCTGTGGGTGAAGGTGCTTGGCATACGCAGGGGATAGCAAATCGATGTGCGGTCCTTGCACCGGGATGCTACGGGAAATTGTCCCACTGTAGGAATGGAGCCATGCAAGGCCGCTTGCGGAGGTGGCCTTAATCTCCCGCGTCGCTGGTTAGCGGACTTCCTAGGTCGAGGCCTTCATGGTCCGCTCGACCTCATCAGCTAGCTCCCGGTGGTGGGCCGCCAGCTTGGCAAACAGTTCTTTCTGTCGGATTGGTCGCCAGCTTGCTGATCAGCTCGCACTCCTCCGCTTCGACGCGCTTCTGTAAGTGCGCGCCTGCATGTCCTTCATTTTGGGCTCCCGATGCCGAGATGTTATCACGGTTCCTGCCGACAGAATCTTGGAGAAAGTGGCAATTGCATAAGGGCGTGCTAACGTTGGTTCGTCGGGTCCGCACCCGACTATCCCGCTGGCCTCAGCGCCGGCCTTAAGGCCCCCAAAGGTGCTGGGGCCTTTTCTATGGCTGCTAGGAACGAACGTAGCTGAAGCTTGTTCGTCTGTCATCCGAATGCAGCTCTCACCATCCCGCCGACCAAACCGCATTCGGACAGTGTGCGTGGAAAGCCGATGGCCCCAGCGTGCTCCCAAGCGCTGGGGCCGTCTCTTCACTTCAGGACACCCAATGCCGGCGCACTTCTCCGGGCTCCATGTTGAGCGCTAGGACGTATTCTGCGGCGAGCTGTCGCTGATGAGGCTAACAACCCATCCTTCCGGGATGATTAGGAACAGGCAAGCGCGAGGGCGGTTATCGGCAGGTCCGCATGCTTTCCCCCGAGGCATCGGACACCATGGAGCCACGAACCCCAGCGACGCGACCGCTGGGGTTTCTCTGACCCCGGTCACGCGAACAGGTCTTGCCGGCCTGCGGCGTACTCCACGTCAGCCCAATACTCAGCCGGCGTCGCCTTGTCCTGTTAGATCATAGAAGGCATCTGGATCTAGGGGTGCAGAAGAGAAAGCAGGCGCTGGCGAAGCCTCTCGCGATCAAGCTGTACTTCGCGCATTACCGCAAGCTCGGCTTCAATCTTGCTCGTGTCCTCATTCAGCCGCCTACATTCGATGAGCTGCGCTTCTTTCTCCGCCAGCCGCCTTTCTCCTTCGACTGTCGCGAATTCAATCTGCCTTAACTCGTCAATGATCGGCTCTTTGTACATCTCGTTGCGATGGCTGAACCGTGCGTCATGCTCGTTTGTCTTGCAATCTCCAAACGGCTCAACAACGCTTCAAGTTCCTAATGAGCCTAGCGATAGCGGGAACGACCGCAAGCGCTGCACCTGATGTGCGCCGAGTTTTCAGGCGAGTCCCAATCCAGGCAGATCGGCGAGCTTCAGCCGGCCGTTGTGCTGGCACCCGACGCAGAACATGAGCACTGTCTTCCGCCGTTGCGATCGACGGGGCCGGACAGTAGCGGAGATGACGAGCGGGCTTGCGGCGCCAGGGCATGCGCCAATGATCGCGAATATCTCGCGCCGAGTGAAGCCGCTAGAGTTCGCGACCGCGATGCGCAGTTATCGCTAGCGATTGGTCAAGTGGCGGCGTCCTTTTCAGTCGAGGGGCCGCCTAGCTTTTTCATGATCCATTCCATGGCTGGATTAGGATAGCGAGAGTCCGTCGAATTGACATCCATTCGAGTGGCTGGGTTGAACGTCAGTTCATAGAACGCCGTTGCCGCTATCCCTTGCTCTAGCTCTGGTGCCTGCTTCTTGAAGCCCTCGACCGATGAGGCCACGGAGAATTTGTAAGCGTAATGCTGACGCAGTCTAAACAAGCGTTCATGACGGGCGCCGGCAAAACGAACTAACCAATGCCAAGAACCCCAGCCCAAGCGCTCCGCGGGCATATCGAAAATGGTCGCGTCGGGCTAAGCGGCTGGCGGATGATCTCGAGCTTACACCCAAGCTTGAGCACTATGAGATGGCTCAAAAGTGCTATCGAGGTGCGCAGCATGGCATCGGTTTAGTGCGGGCCAGAGATCTCTCCGAACTTGCTGTAAAATCGATGGCCTCCATGGCTTTTGAGGGGGCGGCCTTGGGCGACGCCAAGGCGCAGTATCGCCTGCGCGACGAGAAGCAGATCGTCGCATGGTCCGTCGCGTTCGATCTCATATTGCTTGCTGGTAACCCGGTTGCCGCCTCAGCGTTGAATCGAGGAGGGCGATCACCGCAGGCCACTGATCCGGCTTTGGAGGCCATCGCAAAACACCAGCAGGCGGACGCGGACCACAATGCAGCCATCACGGCGACCGACGCCGAATATCGCTCTGAGGCCTATTGGCAGGCCGACGACCATCAAGGAGCATGCTGCCATGCGGAGGCCGATGCAGGTTGGGATCTGGCCTGGACAATTCCGACGACATTGGGCGGCGTTGCTGCGGTTCTCGAGTACTTGAAGCAGTACGAAGACAAGGGCGAGGAATGGCCCGACAGTGACTGCATCGGTCGGGAGGGCTGGCATTATCAGCTACGGCAGATGATGGCCGCTGCAGCCGTCAACTTAGCCTAGCGTGAAGGCGAGGCGCCCGCCGGTTCACGCCGGCGGGTTTTCCCCTGGCTCAATTTCCATCGTTTCCGGTGTTCGACGGTGGCGCGCGCTATGTTCGGCCATGGCTTTCACCGCCTCATCTTCGTCGGCGCAAAAAGCGATGCTTCGCCGATCGGCAAACACGAGCCACTGACGAAGGCCAACTTCCCTGATGACGTACTCGGTCATTTTCGAGCGTCCCGCAGCGAGTGGGCTGCATCTTATGCAAACGACGTTGCTGTTCCATTAATCAGAAGCCGGCCCAGACGGTGAGCGCGGGCGGCGGCCTGGATCTGATCAAAAAGTACGCCGCCGGGCTTGAATGCAGCATCCCGGCGGCGGTCTTCCAGCTGGCCCTGCGATCCCAGCAACACTGCGGTAGCAGGGCGGTCACACACGCGAGTGATGCAGATCAATCTGCCCGCCGGATGATCCTACCGACGGGCTTTTGCGCGAAATCACCAGCGGCGATAACCGCCGTGATAGCCGTAACCCCTATGATAACCGTAGCCCCTGTGCACGTATCCGTAGCGACGGACGCCGTAGCCACGATAGCCGTAACCGTAGCCGTACGGCCTGTAGACGGGCGCCGTGCGGACACAGCCGTTCGGGCCGCAGACTACGGCGACGTTCTCGATGTTTGAAGCGGGAGAAAGTGTCGCGAGCGGCATCGCTGACGCGCTTCCTGCCGCAGCAAGGCCGCCGAGCGCAGCAAGTCCAACAAGTGCAAATTTAAGCTTCATGGTTTCCTCTCGTGGAATCTAAGGCACCCCACACTGTAGGAAGTTGAACGTGAATGCTGGATGAGCAGGCCAGCCGTTTTTGCGTGATGAAAATGCGGCATGCTTGTGCTCTGCGCGGGGGTGTCCCCAAGCGGTCCCCTAGGAGTATCCGGAACGATGAGGGCGCCAAGGTCAGACTAGCTAAATGCGACAACGAGCAGGCCCGAGCACAACAGCACAAGGCAGGTCGCGATTAGCGCGAGGAACCCATCGGACACGAAGTCATGATTACGCATGACACACCTCCCTGTCGCGGAAGGAAGCTGGTCCGAATTTATTAAAGATTTCGGAATCGAGTTTTTGAAGGGCGGGCAACTACTGTCTTTGCTGCCCAACTTCACGAAAGCCGTGTGGATCATCGAAATAGTCCCAAGAAAAGACGCCGCCGGTCTCAAAAATACACGCCCGGCGGCGTTTCCTTCCTGAACCGGGGGCCCTGAAATCCCCAGCGCAGAGTCAACCGCAGAACCTGTGGCCTCGGTGATCGGCCGAAGGGCACTTCTTGTTACGCACTGTGATGTTGCGAGAGGAGCAGGAACAAGTGGCAATGTCGGGAATCTTACACAGGCTCCCGCGATAGGTTGCCCCCGACCGGGAGTTTAAACGGCCTTGGCGTTCCCCGCGCCAGGGCCGCTATCGTTGTTGTGCGGCATCGCCATCCTCAGGAACAAGTGGTCGGGCCAATGAGTCCCTTCATTGCTCCCGGAGACAGGTGGCGCGCTCGACCGGGAGTCTGGAATGGCGGCCTCGGCGCGCCGCGTCGGGGCCGTTCGTGTTTGTGGGCTGGACTGTGGGCTAATTTCGGTAGCTTAGATTAATTGTATTGTTTTCAACAGCTTAGGTGTGTATTGATCGGCTGATGCCGCAGCGGCGCCGACTACCGCAACAACTGTTTCCTTGGCCAGTCCAGATGCCGAGCTGATCGACCTGGGGAGCCGGTTCGTCGAAATATCGCGGCTTCGGGATGCCGCGAACGATGAAACGGGCCGCCTGGTTGAGATCGCCCGCCGGTCATACCCGCCCGGGACCTATCGGGACGCGTGTCTGCGCGGCGAGGAGGCGCGCAGCGCGTACAATGCAGCTATAGCCGACGCTAACGAGCAGTCGGGCTTAGCAGCGGCGCAAGAGGCGTTTGATGGCGCCATGGATCAGTTGTGCGCGCACTACGCCCGCATGATCGCAATGCGCCCGACGACGATCGACCATCGCTTCGGCGGTATTCCATTTCGAGTGGGATAGGGTCGAATACGCCGAGGGGGCCATCGAAGACGCAGCGCTCGCCGTGCTGGTCGCCGGCCTACTCGATAAGTCACTTCCGGATCATCTGCCAGTGTCGAGGCGGAAGAGTGCGAACTAATCAGCAAGCTCGCGACCAACGCGGCAAAGAAAGCGCTGTTCGCCAAACTGGCAGCGCATCACCGAGCACTCGCTGACGAAGTCGCGCGCGCAATGATTCCTGCGAGAGTACGCGCAGCGCACCGCCTTGCGAGGCGGCAATCCCCACAGGGCGAAAGCCTACTCTCGGGCCGCCGACAGCCTGGCGGCTCTTGCCGTCCCGCTGGACGTGCTCATCGCCGAGGATCGTCTTACGGAGATCCCGGGCGTCGGCAATGCGATCGCCGACATCATCACCAAGCTTCAGAAGACGGGCAGTCATCCCAGCCTCGAAAAGCTGCGGAAGGAGATCCCCACCTTCGCTTTCGCAGAGCTTAAGACGATGCCCGATGCGATCCGGCAAGGTCGGCAGGTGATGCCGCCGCAGAAGGCTTCGACCGCGCTGGTCTCGGCGGCGGCAGAACCGACGCCGGAAATGCAAACTGTCTTCATGCTGCGCTCTGCGTGGTTTCGTGACGAGCATGGGCAACGGAAGTTCGCGGGCCAATACGAAGATGCGACCATGCCGATCGCAGCGGCACTCCGTGCCCTGGACCAATGCATCGCGGTCGACGTGACCGATCCGCGCCGCGCACAGCTCTGTGGCGTGCGCGGCGGGGACTTCAATCCGCAGGCGGCTGATGTGATCGATCTCGACACCATCGAGGAGCCGATGAGCGCGACGCCCGTCGAGCTCGATCGGGTGCTGCGCGATGCCGTCTTCACCGTGATCGACCGCAGCGCAGATGCGCGCACGATCCAGATTGAGGTGCCGCGCCTGTGACCGCGAAAACCGCACCTCCCGGCTGGGCCATCGCATCGAAACGCGTATCGACGGCTACATCGCAGCGCGGGGAGACCGCATCCCGGTCGCCGTGGCGAAGATGATCGCCCGCGCTACGTGGCAGCCGGGGCACGGCGCCGTCGCAGCTAGCGGAATCCGATTCCCTCAACGTGTCGCAGGTCTGAAGCCGGACGACCAGGATGCGGCGCGGCATACGGCTACAATAAACGTGGTCCGGATCGTGCCGACGGCTCGGGAGATCGCCCAGGCCGGGACCGTTGCGGATTGGCCGGCATTGTTCGGGCATCAACAGCGCGACGGCGCGACAAAGCGGGTTGAGGAGCGCCGATGATCACCTTGCCGATTACACGAAGCCGATCCGGATTCAGCTGAAGTCTGAGGCCAGCCGTTGCTAGGCTGCAGCGCTCGGTGCCCGCCGCGGTCGAGAGCGCTCTCTGGATGCCTGATGGAGGCATAGCGACGACTGCCAAGGCGGTTCAATGCGACCTGGTCCTCCATGCAAGGGGGATGGTTCGTGGTTGGGTCTGAAACGGCCACAGCAGCGGTCGAACTGGCCTTGGTGCGCATTCGCTCGTTGGCAGCCATGGCATGGCACGACCAGCTAAAACGGCAACACCGGGAATAGGAACAATCCCTTAACCGGTCGGTTGATCGTCTGTTCAGTGCCGACCGTCATCGGCGTTGAACAAGGGATGACGTAGAAAACTTGGTCTCGGCACTTAACCGTCTCGTGCTGAGGCCTTCCTTTGCGCGAAGCGATGCGATTTGAGAGAAAGCTGTATGACGCCTAATGAACGCCGTGACATGCCATGGATTATTGGGGCTGCTGCTTTGGCTTTTGTCTTGTCGATCGTTGCCGGCGGCATGACGTACTTCCGGTAGCGGCCGGTCGGTTAGCCCGGGCGAGTATCGGGACCATTCACGAGTTGCCTCTCTAGCTCGGAAGCGCGACTTTCCAAGTCATTCATCTCGAGCCGGATTTTGAGAGCTAAATCCGTGTCCTTGCTTTGCTTAGCCAGGGCGAGATCCGTCTCTAACTCGCTCAGGTCCATCAAAATCTTCCCCAATTCCACGCTCGTCGCATAGGTCGGATCATCTTCAAGGTGGCTGTATCGGCTCCCGACCGCTGTACGAGATCGAGCCTCCTCATCGCGTTCGCGGTCGCCGATTGCGGAGAGAGCGCTTTGCGGGCTAGCGTTCTCGTGACGTTCATCGGCGATATGTTGTCTTTGGCTATCGCGCTCACGCCGGGTTTTCCTCGCCAGCAGGTAAACGACCATCACAGTGGCTAGGCCGATAACGATCGCAATGGCTGGACCGATGACGCTCATTTGTTACACCCTTATCCTTCTCCACAGGTCCAGACCACGAACTGACTTTCGACGCAGCCGATATTTGCTCGCAAATCAGCTTGAGTGAATAGATGCGCCCGCGGCACAGCCGCGGAGGGTTTACCGCGCGTTTTCAAATGAGCACGCCAGAAGACGTTCCAAAGAAGAGAGAAACAGATGGCGCACGGGATCAAAATCGGCTGCCGCAAGAAAGGCACGCCGAACAAGTTTTCAGGGCAGCTGAGCGCTGACCGAACCGGCGCGGTATCGCCAGGCGCGACCGTCCCGCCGGCCCGCACCACGCCAAGCACCCCGGATTTGAACGGAGGGTCAGTTTCCGCCGACGAGAGCATGTGCCGCTTAAGGCCGGCTCGGAAGCGGTCCATGAGGACGCACGGCGTCTGGAGGCCAGTCAGCTCTATGATCGCCGTGGGTCCGAGCTTGATGAGGGACCCGAGCGGCATTCGCTCAAGGTCCAGGCCGGCAATATGTTCTCGGCGAGATCGCCCGCGCCGACGTCGAAGCCAGCTTCGAGAAGGGATGCGAAGATTTCGGATTGGATCAGATGGACCTGTCGGAGATTGGGTAGGCGGGGCTGGCGGCGGGAGAGATAGCGGTGCCGGACGAACGCCGGCGTGGGCGTCGCCTTCGACGCCGTGACCTTCCACCAGGACTATGCAGTCCTGCGTCGGTTTGCTGAAGTGGTGCCCGCGGTCAGCCGCGACCGCCACCACCGTTCCTTCGAGCGAGTGGTCTTGTGCCAATGGCATTAGGCGACGCGGAAGAGCGAGCGCCGCCTCTGGCCGAGGTAGCGCGTGATCTCGGGAAGCGTCATCGCGTTCAGGACCCTGTCCGGCGGCACACCGCCTTTGCGCGCCATCTCTACACCCCAATGCATGTGATTGAGTTCAGGCGCCGAGTGCGCGTCCGGATTGATGCTCATCATGCAGCCGAACTCGAGCGCCGCCTCATGCCAACGCCAGTCTAGGTCAAGCCGCCATGGGTGGGCGTTGGTCTCGACGGCCACGTCATGCTTCACACATGCCTGCAACACTTTCTCAACGTCGATTTCGTAGCCTGGCCGCCGCTGGATTTGCCGTCCGGTCATGTGGCGATGATAGTGGTTTGAGGATGCGAGATGGCCCGGAGCATGCGCTGCGTCTGGGCCTTGTCGGTTCAATTTGAACCGGCCGCGAATGCTCGCGACCACGAAGTCGAATCGCTCCAGCACGTCGTCGGCATTGTCGAGCGACCCGTCGGCAAGAATGTCGGACTCGATTCCTTTGAGGATCCGGAAATCCTTGCCGAATCGCTTGTTCAGCCGGTCGGCTTCCCTGTGCTGCTGCGCGATCTCCTCGACAGAAAGACCGCCAGCATAGTGGCCGCACGTGGAATTGAGCATCAGCCGAACGCCAGCTCAGGCGGACGGCGTCCATCACCGAGGTCGGACAATTCCTGCGGCCTTCCGTCATGGAACCTGAAAAGATGGCTAGGGAAGGGCCGTGATGCGGTTCTTTGTTCCGCATTGTGTTGACGTTCTGAACGAAATTTTGTGCCCCCACCGTACCCGCTCGAAAGGGAACTCACCGCTGGGACCCTGCGTTGGCCAAGTGTACTTCTACAGCCGCCGGGGGCCGTCAAGAAAGTCGAGCTACTGACGCCGGCCTGCCTCCTTCCGGGATGTGGCATCCGCACTTTTGTCAGGGAGCATCGATGATCGAAGCTGACGACCTCGCAAGCGCGCCCGATGAAATCAGCGCGGCCCAGTGGCGTCAGATCGTCAATGGCGCGACTGATACGGCCATCATCAGCGCCGATGAACGCGGACTCGTTACCAGCTGGAATACCGGCGCGAGCCGGATCCTTGGCTGGAGCGAACCCGAAATGCTCGGCAAGTCCTTGGACCGGATCTTTGCCGCAGACGCTGGCCAGGCGCAGTTGCGCAAAGAAATGGAAGATGCGACCGCGCACGGTAGGGGCGGCGGCGAGGAAGGCTGGCGCCTCCGCAAAGACGGGAGCCGTTTCTGGGCGGTGGGCGAACTGAGCCCGATCCGCGAGGGCGGAAAGATCGTCGGTTTCGTCAAGATCCTGCGCGACCGCACGATCCAGCGGGAGGCCGAGGAGATGATCCGTGAAGAGCGGCATTCGCTCGAAGTGCTCAATCGTGCCGGATCGGCCCTTGCCCTCGAGACTGATCTCCAGCGCCTGGTGCAAATCGTAACGGATGCGGGCGTCGAACTCAGCGGTGCCGAGTTTGGGGCGTTTTTCTACAACCTCACCAACGAGGCCGGCGAAAGCTACATGCTCTACACGCTTTCGGGAGCGCCGCTGGAGGCATTTTCGAAGTTTCCGATGCCGCGAAATACCGAAGTGTTCGCGCCGACCTTCAACGGCGAGGGCATCGTGCGCTCCGACGATATCACCAAGGATCCCCGCTATGGCAAGAATGCGCCGCGTCGAGGCATGCCCGAAGGCCATCTGCCCGTCCGGAGCTATCTCGCCGTTCCCGTGATTTCGCGGACGGGGGATGTGATCGGAGGCCTGTTCTTTGGCCACGGCAAGCCTAGCGTCTTTTCGGAGCGCTCCGAGCGGGGCCTCTCGGGGCTCGCCGCCGAAGCGGCCGTGGCAATCGACAATGTCCGTCTTTCGCAGGCGTCGCACCGCGAAATCGCAGAACGCAAGCGCGCCCAGGAGGCGCTCGTCGAGTTGAATGCCACGCTGGAAAAGCAGGTGATCGAGCGCACCGAACAGCTTAAGCGCAACGAGGAGGCGCTGCGGCAGTCCCAAAAGATGGAAGCGGTGGGGCAGTTGACGGGTGGGGTCGCCCACGACTTCAACAACCTTCTCCAGGTGATCATGGGAAATCTCGACACGTTGCAGCGTAATGTTCCTTCGGATTCCGCGCATCTGCAGCGCGCCGTGCGTCACGCGATGAATGGCGCCCAACGGGCGGCCTCGCTTACCCAGCGCCTTCTCGCGTTCTCGCGCCGCCAGCCCCTCGATCCCAAGCCGATCGACGTGAACGTTCTGGTCAACGGCCTTTCCGAGATGGTCCATCGCACGCTCGGCGAGACGATCGCCGTGGAGACCGTGCTCGGCGCCGGGTTGTGGCGCGTGGAAGCCGACCCCAATGAGCTCGAGGCTGCCATCCTCAATCTCGCCGTCAACGCTCGCGATGCCATGCCAAATGGGGGAAGGCTGACACTTGAGACCGGTAACGCCCACATCGACGAAGCCTATGTCGCGGCACATAGGGAAGTGGTGGCGGGCCAGTACGTCGTCATATCGGTCACCGACACCGGCGTTGGCATGGACCGGCAGACCGTGGCGCAAGCGTTCGAGCCCTTCTTCACGACGAAACCCGTCGGCAAAGGCACGGGACTTGGGCTGAGCCAAGTGTATGGCTTCGTCAAGCAGTCGGGCGGTCATGTGAAGATTTATTCGGAACTTGGGCAGGGCACCACCGTCAAAATTTACCTGCCTCGTCTATTAGGTGACTCGTCGGATGACACCACACCTGATGAGACGCTCAATCCGGAGGCGACCCAGGAAGAGACCATTCTCGTCGTCGAGGATGACGCCGACGTCAGAGCCTACTCTGTCGACAGCCTCCGCGAGCTCGGCTATCGCGTGCTGGAGGCCCATGATGGGCCGGCTGCTCTGCGGATTCTAGACCGGCAACCCCGAGTGGATCTCCTGTTTACAGACGTGGTCCTTCCGGGCGGTATGACGGGCGCGCAGGTCGCCGCTCAAGCCAGAGCCATCCGCCCCTCCTTGAAGGTGCTGTTCACTACCGGATATGCCCGCAACTCGATCATTCATCACGGCCGGCTCGATAAGGGCGTGCAATTGATCGTCAAGCCCTTCAGCTTCAATGAACTGGCCGCCAAGGTACGCGACGTGATGGATCAAGTCGAAAACTGAGCGATGGGGCGCGCAGCAGAACGAGTTGGCTTTTCTGCCGTGACACGTCAAGGATGATCATCGGCATCGAGCATTGGCCGTGGCGCCACCGATCGGGTCAAGTCAGCGCGGCGGCCGACGCTCGCGGGCGAGCCAGCCCACCGCATCTGACTTCACGGGGTCAACCTCGATCGTAACCTTTTCCGTCCTGCCGCAGGTAGAGCACTCGAACGTGCGCTCCTCGAATCCCCGCTCGCCGGAAGAGATACGCGACAGCGCGAGCCCGTGCTTGCACACCGGGCACATCGGACGATCGTTTAGGGACTCCATGCGACTGGCCTCGAAGGCAACATCGCAGGCGCTGCGGAGGACGGTTCGACTCTTACGCCTGGAGGAGGCCGCCGCCTTTGGCTATCCTCGCGAGCGCTAGTTCTGAATAGCGGGCCGTGAGACCTTTGGCTATCCGCGACAGGCGCCGTAGTTCAACGGCGGGCGACGGTCCCTGCAGTTCAATGGGGCAGGACGATTATCGTTCCTTCGACCTGGCCCGATCGCCGCTGAAACCGTCGACGTCCCGCCGACGTTGCTTTCAGGAGGTGGGTCGCAACGAGATTGCTCCGATGCTGGGGGGGCGTCGACAGCGGTCCGCAACACAGCGGGTCAATTGTGCGGGAATCGGCGGGCGGCTGCATCAAGGAAAAGCCGGAATTGTCGGCCGCCCTGCGTCTGCAATTGGAGCGGCTCCCGAAAACCGAAGCCCCCTGACTCGGCCCCCTCGGCTCGCCGATCTGTGGTTCACGCGGTAGCCGCCGCCCGCCCGGCGTCGGTGATGCGATACTCGATATCTCCGGATGGAAGTGGTTCGGTTTCCACGTGACCCGGCTCCACGAGCCGCGCCAGATTTCGTGGTCGAACGTCGGCGGGCTGACCAAGGATTCGCCGGGGAGCTTCCTCAGAAAATCGCGCTCCAGATCGGTCAGCTCCATCTTCGCGCTCCTCTGCGATCTCTTCCGGGCGACGCTGCGGGACCCGGTCGGCGCAAGAAGGACTCGATTCCGGAACCCGGCGCGGTTCACCTGCAGTTCAGGCCGGAACACCTAGTCTGTCATGGGGCGTTGCAGAAAGAGGGCCGTGATGGGTGCACCCGAGACTTTCGATGCCATGGCCATCGTCGTCGATTTGCTCGACGCGTGCCGGGACCGGCGAATGTCCGATCTGCTCGGCCTGTACGACGAAGACACCACCGTGGAATGCTGCGAAGGCGGGAGGTTCGAGGGCAGGCGGGCATTGCGTTCCTATTGGACACTGAGGTTGGCGGATCAGCCTCCCGGCCCCTTCCAGATCGAGGCGATCGTGCCGGAAGACGGCGGCATCTACCTCGAGTACCGCGATGCAGGGGGACGGCTGTTCCGGACGCGCCTCCGCTTGAACGCCGCCGGCAAGATCGTGCACTCGACCTGCAATCCGCTGGTCACCAACGATGAGGCGTTTACGGTTTGATGCCGTGACGACTGTCCGTTCGCGGCGGCCTAAGCCGACCGCTCCAGCTGCCGCCGTTGTCGATTGCGCCGTCGCCCCTCGCGTCTGCTTGGTCGCTGTGCCGGGATCGCGCGTTCGAGCAGGCGTGGCGGAGGCGCGGTCAGTGCATCGGGCTGCGGCGGCGCGGATACAGCTGAGACCTCCGGCGCGACCGGCTGGGGGGCCGACGATTCCGCAACACTGAGGATCTCGCGGCCGGCGTCGGTGAGCTGCCAGCCCGTTTCGTCCCGCAGCACCAAGCGCGGCCCGAGGTCCAGCATCCTCACGAAGGTCCCGCTTTCGTGATACTCGAGCCAGCCCCGATCCCTCCAAGCCAGCCCAATACTCAGCCGGCGTCGCCTTGTCCTGGTAGAGCATCGGATAGTTGATCTTTTCGATGCAGATCCGGCCGATCCTGGATCGGCTCGAAGGCCCGAGCGTGCTCCATGATCCTGCGCGCGGCTTTTTCGGATTCGGAGTAGGGGCGGTCGCCAACGTGTTTCATTGCTATGAATTTAGAGAGTTAGAAACGGCCGCAGCAACCTTTGGGGGCCAAGAGGCAGTCGCTGGGGCCGCTGTCTCGGCCGGTTCGCTCCGGCCGACTCGCGAATGAAACCGTGTCAGCTTTGCACGAGCAGAGCAATTGCAACGATTGCGAAAGGGCAAAGCCCCAAAAGGACGATGCCTACGCGGACGAATGTTTCGGCCATGGCACACCCCGACAGTGCAGCATTTGTCACATAGCTTAAGCCCGGGCGTCTCTCGCTGAAAGCGCAATTTATGCCGGATGCACGTAGCCCGAATAGGCTATAAAACCGCACGTCCAAAGCGCTCCTCGCAGACGCTAGGACCTATTGTTTTAATGTCTCGGGTTCAAATCGGCGGAGGGCCGCCGACTCGGCCCCAAGGGGCTGCATGGAACTTCCGCCGCCAAAGCCACTAATAGCGAGCCAGATTGGCAGGCCCCCTACCTTCGAGATGCTTGTCGATTGTCCGTTTCGCTGCAGCGATCGCTTCCTGGGTACGTTGATAGGTCATTGTTCTGATCGTTTGTCCGCCAGCGATCGGCGTCGCTTCCACCAAGAACCCGCCGCCGGGTTGCTCGATAATCACCAATCGGTGCGCTAGATATTCAAGTTCGTCCGTCACGTTGGTGATCTCGTTCTGGATTTCGGAACAAGCGGGTAGGCCCGGAATGTTCCAAATGTCGAGGTCGGTCTTCCGGGCGCAGCAAGCTCTGCGTTGGTGTCAGCGCTCTCACAACTCGATGGCGGCCGCTTCCGGCTTTAGGTGGAGGGCGCGACGCCGCCCGCTTAAAATACACACGGACCGTTGGCTCTAGCCCCAGGATGTAAAGTGCAAAATCCTGACGAGTTGATGACTGCGGCGGTACGTAAATGTTTCTTACCTAAGAAGGAGTAGGCTCTGGGCTTGACCGACGCCTCGGGTCGAAGCTGGCACTGAAGCGCTAGCCGTCGTGGGATTGAAGGTCGCACGCGACGCAAAACAAGCCGCTAGGAATTCGCCATTCCGCGCAGGTACGCAATCCGTGGGTCAAGGCGCGCCGCCGGTCAATGAAAGAGTTTTTCGAGCTCTACGAGAATATGCATATGATCCTTCGTGGTAACCGTCATCGCGCGCTGCGACCGTGTTGGATCTTGTCGGGGTTGACTGGCGAAATGGTGATCACGATTGCGGGTTGGACCACGCAGACAATGGACACCGCCCGACATTGCCGGGTGGGTGGCCGCGGGTCGATGCTGAACTCATCGGGCTCGCTGCGAAGTTTGAGCCGTTAGTGCGCGAATACTACGCGCGGCATGTAGAATGGGCGCGGTTGCACACGAAGATGCATGAAGAAATGGACGAGCGGTTTGGTGAGGGTGCGCCGATCGATGTGTGGGATAAAGCAAATAACAGATCTCTGACCGAAAAAGGCAGGTTCTTTGAGGAGGCCCGCGACAGGCTGGGTATTACGGAGATTTGCGAGCATCGGCGGACTGAAGGCAAAAGCACTCGTTGCATTCTGGCACGCCAGTCCGCTTTGTGCGGGTGATGGCGAGTTCTACTTTCAAGACGAAGCCGCCTTTCAGAGTCTGTTCCAGTCGCTGAGTTCTGTGGGCTTGCGGGTAGTGATCGGGCCACGGGGTATGCAATGCCCGAGTGGCCGAACGTCGAGCAGCAAGATGAAGACGACGAGGCGGTCTGAAACGGGCTAGCTCGCGCTGGCTCAAGAAAAAGACGCCGCCGGTCTCAAAAATACACGCCCGGCGGCGTTTCCTTCCTGAACTGGGACGCTGAAATTCCCAGCACCAAGCAAACTGCAGGGGCTGTGCCACGGGCCGATGACGCATCAAGTGCGCGTGATATGTGAGACCGTTCACACGCGATCATCGCGAGTCGGCCTAACGCACCGATGGGTGGCAACTCGGTGTCGGAGAATCATGATGCCGTTTTTCAGCAGCCAAAGCTTGGCGTCAGCAGCCGCCGCTTCAGTGCTCAGTATTCTCGTCGTGGGAGCGCTCGCCTTTTCGGCCGTTGGTTATGTGGAGTGGTCATCGGGCGTTAATCTGACCCATTTCATGGGCCGGACTGCCGCGGATGCCTCAACGCCGGTTCTACCGCTCAAGGGGCGAACAGGTTGCGAGCAGGGCAATAGGCCGCTGCCCGCGCTTTCTCTACCGCTCGAATGACGCCGACCTAAAGCGACAGCGCCGAATGTCCCTAGGAGACTAAACCGCCAGACGGGCAGGCAGGGCCTCATCGCCTGCTGGCGACGTGCATCGGCGAATTTGTGCCTGGCTCGGGCGCCCCCATAGTTGCCCATATGGCAATGCCTATGGCGAGCGCTAACAGCACGGTCTTTGTAGCAATCTTGTCGCCAGACATCTTGAGACGCCTCTCATGCGTCAGCGCGGCAAATCTCAAAAACTACGCCGCCGGGCCCGAAATGGTTTGTCCCGGCGGCGCCCTGTCATTCCCAGCGCTAGGGCCCTGAAATTCCCAACGTCACTTGCTTAGCAGGTACCCGGAGTGACGGCTGTTGCCTAACTCACACAAGGTCCAAAAGAGGAGCCGACGCTCAGGGCCGGTGCGCCAGCTCCTCCGAAACGTGACCGTGCTGCGTCCCCAACGGTCCCGTCCCTCAGAGAAGCCTGCGCCGATCACGTTGCTGATTTGCTAACGCCTCGGGAACAAGTGGGAATGCGAAGAGTCAATTCGTTGCTCCCGCGATCAGGTGCCCCCCCGACCGGGAGTTCAGTGGCGACCCTGGTGCCCCCAGCGCCGGGGTCGCTTGTAGCGTCCCCCCGAGGCCCTCGGCAAGTGCGCTGCGACGTCGAGTGCAATTCAGGCTGCCGCGGATGTACCGGCATTCTGCCTGAACCGAGGTGGCTCTTGCTCACCGGCGCCCGCGCCCCCAGCAGACGAAACGACGGCCTCAGCGATCCCTAAGCTGGGGCCGTTTTCGCGTTTTGTGTGTAGAATTGGCCGCGGGCGCGGAAGACACGCCATCGGGGCCCGGGCTATTGCGGCGAACAGGGAGGCGATTGGGGAGCGTTTGTCGTCGACCAGATGGGCTTACAGGCACCTGCGGGATTGCTTGCCATCCACACCAACATGCCCGCCACCGTTCCAGCCGACGTCGACAAGGCCTTCAAGGCCGGCAACCCACGGCCGTCCAGTCTCTCCGCAGAGGAACGACGCGCCTATGAACAGCTGGTCAGAACTCTGGCGCGAACATGCTCACCGGAGGTCACCCATGAAAAGATTGGAGGCGATGCGCCAGTTTTCGGCGTAGCTCGAGTGGTAGGCTTTAGCCCACGAGCGATGGGAGTGCTGTGGTCACCATTGTCAATTGGGGATTGGAGGACGTTTCATTAGTGCTCGACCAAATGCGCCGATCATTGCTGCCGCCTCATGATCTCCACGATCATCGAGAATGCGATGAAGCGTGCTCGCACTTTCTTGGAATACGGGCAAAAGCGATGGGTCACGTTCGCACAAGACACCTGCGATACACAGTGCAAGGGCCTCCACACCCATCTTCGCTTGAGCTAACGGATCTGCTGCCATCTTTTCCTGCCTTCATCGACAGTTTATTCGTACACTGCGCGGTCCCGGGCTCAGTTTTTGTGATGACGCTCGCTCCGGGAGGTGATCAGGCCCTTCAATTCCTCGACAAGACGCCGCCTGATGAAGCTGCGTTCTGCGTCAGTCAGTTGAGTGTCCAACAGCTTTCGGTATCGCCGTACATTTGCTTCGCGAGTCCACCGAGCATCCGCGCGGGATACTTTCAACGGCCGATGCCGCTTCGTCGCAGCATGTCGTTCGGAATCGCAAACGGCGCGCACCGGCTTGCTCAACCGAGGCAGCTGCATCGCCATTCCGCCGCGCGGCGGCGGATCATCCTCGTCGTCCAGCCGCTTCAGGGCCGCGAGGATGTCGGCAAGGCGCAACCGATGTGGAATGCCAGGGATCTCCCGCAGGGTCGGTTGCGATTCGATGACGTACATATCCGATGCCCAGGACGATAGGATGACGCGCTTCTCGTCCGTCGAGAGCCGCGCGTCATTCAATACATCGCCGGGTGAATTGTAGTGGGATACTGAATGAAATAGCGACTCATTGATGTTGGCATTGCGATTGACATGGCTCATGTCGTGCCTCCTGTTTCTCCTTTCGCCCAGAGACGCGTTGCTGAAGGCTTGGATATAGAGGTCGGCGACGGTCGTGCGCCGCCGACCTCTGGCCTTAGTTGCTGTTGATCACGATACGCTTGACGTTCGACCGTGACTGCTCGGACCTCGGTAGCGTCACGGTGAGGACGCCGTTCTTGAAGTCGGCCTTCGCCCTATCTTCCTCGACGCCATCAAGCGGAATCTGGCGCTCGAAAGAGCCGTAATATCGCTCGCTGACGAACTTGGAATCGTCGCTGCGTTCTGCTTTCCTTTCACCCCGGATTGACAGGATGCCATTGGCAATTTCAACCTGGACATCCTTTTCGCTGAGGCCTGGAAGCTCGGCGGAAACCGTAACCTCCTTGTCGGTTTCATTCAGTTCAAGGCGTGGCCAACTAAACTGGCCCTCCATCAACGGAGCGTTGATGCGACCGAATGAGCCGAAGCCGCGAAAGGCGTCATCGAACAGACGGTTCATCTCACGGTGAAGCGTGAGAAACGGATCGAATGCCTCTCGTCCGGTTGAGAGTTCTTGCCCTTTGCCCCAGGGAACGAGATCCCGAATACCCATGATATCCTCCTTAACTTGACATGCAGCTGGTCAGCGCACGGACGGGTACCGTCCGTGCGTGTTTTGGCCCAATAGGAAGCGGGCTCAGGCCGCCTTCTGCGTGATTTGTCCGCCAGGAGCGCCACTTCCGATGGCAATACGCCGAGGCTTCATGGCCTCGGGGATTTCGCGCACGAGCTCGATCCGCAGCAGACCGTTCTCGACCATTGCCGATTTGACCTGCACGTGGTCGGCGAGGCTGAACTGTCGCTTGAACGGACGCGCCGAGATACCCTGATAGAGGTATTCGTGCTGGTCCTTGTCGCCCTTGCGGCCTTCCACGGTCAGCACGTTCTGCTCAGCCGTCACCGAAATCTCGTCCTGGTTGAAGCCGGCCAGTGCGACCGAGATCTGGTAACGGTCCTCTCCGAGCCGCTCGATATTGTAGGGCGGGTAGTTGTCTTCGGACCGTTGCTGGGTTTCGTCGAGAAGATCGATGAGGCGGTCGAATCCAATACTCGAACGCCACAGGGGAGCGAAATCGTATGTCCTCATAGCCAAGTCCTCCAGAGAGCAAGATGGATACGAAGGAGCGCAAGACGATCGGTGCAAGACACCTGTCCGGCGCCCTGGTTGCTTTGCCGAGCCCAACCCGGCGCCCGGCACCGCCCGTAAGCGGCAAAAATCCAATTAGAAAAGCGGCGATCAGTTTCAAGAGCGTTCGCAAAAATTTTTTGGCTTGGTTTTAGTCGGGTTATTCCGGCCCGCGCACCGGAACCGAGTTCGGGCAGTTGGCTCGCGAGGGCACGCCGGCCATCTGCGCCGGGTCGGGAGACCGCTCAATGCTGAATCTCGCGCGGGAACGGAGAAGTTTGCACTTTGTCCCCGGGCGTGCCAGTCCCATTGCGGTATTTCCATTTGCTCTGGGGCCGGCTGCCGTGCAAAGGCTCACCACGAAGGCACGCGTCATGTGAGATCCGTTGCGCAGCCGGCGCGGAAGCCTAGCTTGCAACTGACCTGTCAGAATTTCAGCCGGCCAATCCGGGCAATTCGCTCCGCAGGCCAGTCATAATGAAGTTCACGCCTATCGCCGCTACAATGAGCGCCATGGTGCGGGTCATAACGTTGATCCCCGTTTTTCCCAGGAACCGCTCAATCGCCGCCGCCGTCCAGAGTGTCAATCCGATCAGGAATGTTGCGATGATTGACGCCGCAGCAAGCAGCGCCTTCGAAAGCCAACCAGGATTATCATTGGAAAGGGTGATCATGATGCCGACTTCGGCTGGTCCGACGAGCAAAGGGAATGCAAACGGTGTTATCGCCATTCCATGGATATCTACCTCGCTGCTGTCAACTCCGCTGGATTGCAAGAATTTCCCATACTGTGCCTGAAACATCTCGAGCGCGATGACCAGTGCGAGCAACCCGCCCGCGATACGAAAGTCATCGAGGCCGACATTGAAGAAGCCGAGGATCTGCTTGCCGAGGACCGCGGCCCCCACAAAGAAAACCGCAACCGCCGTGCATGCCAAGACGATGATACGATGGATATTTGCGCTTCGCGCCTGCCGCGTGATCGCAAGAAAGACTGGAATGGCTCCGACCGGATTCGTCAGCGCATAGAGCAGCATCGTGATTCCGACGAACTGATTCCAAAGCATAGTCGCAGCCCACCTTGGACAGCTGAACGCCGCCGCCCTCAATCCTTTTCGATGGTAATTTGTGACTCAGCTGCGAGGCCAGCCAGTGAACTCACTATTGTACGACGCAAAACGTCATCTGGAATGTCGGCGGATTTACACACGATAATGCGTGGCGCCTCGCTACGACCGGCCCAGACCAGGCTGTATTTGTGAATTAAACCGCCCGACTTGATGCTTTCAAGGGCCTCGGTAAGTAAATCGTGAAGCTGTGCCGTCATGATGGAGCCCGCAGTTAGGTGCCCGACGTCTCCAATTCAGTCATTTCCAATTCGCAACATCGCGCGAGCGAGCTCGAGCTCACTGATTGCCTGGCGCAATGCCGGCGGGCCGCACTCTTGTCGCCGTTCGCACAGGCTGCGCTCAATTCAGCAAGGTGTCGACGCGCCGTGTCCGCGTGCGCCACAAGATCCGCAGCCCCTGCAAAGCTGGATCCCCGTTTCGGGTCCATGGTCAAATTGTCTCCGAGGACCTTTCGGCAAGCTGAAGCTTGGCCACAACAGACGATAGGAGCAGAGTCAGCCATTTCAAGGGTTCTTGGCTGTGGTCGCAGCCCGGAAGGCTTGTGATTGTAGAGCCGACCGCCTCGAGATCATCGTTACGAAGCAGCGAAGCGAGCCCACTGACTCGTCAGGGGTATTCTGTGACCCCGCAGCACAGCTATGCGCTCGACTTGGTCGCGACGATCACGCGGCTGCAGGCATCGTTGCCGACCAAGCTGGCGGTGCGCTGCCCTCTGGGTGCCGAACCGCGCGATCGCGACCAACATCTCCAAGCCGGTGCAATGCGACATGATGCCGATCAAGCGGGCAGGTGGGTGGTACGAGGCGCCGGGCGCGACGATGGAGCGGGCGGTTCGGCGCGACGATGCTTTGGCATGATTATCTTCTGCGGAGATGGCGAGATCAGGCAGCGTGACAAATGCATAGCGAAAGTGTCATTAGGAGACGAATGAGTATTTTGAACCGTTTGAGTATTTTTGAATGAAAACAATTATTTACGCGAGTAACGTGGGATATAGAAGCCCGCCGCTGCCCCTAGTATTTATTCCTCATCACCGCACGGCTTTGGGGTAAGCGGCAAGCTGAGGCCGTCAGGCTGCGTGGTTCCATGGCATAAGCGCGTCGATTTGGCTGCTCGGCCAGCCGTTGGCGATACGCTGAAGTGTTAAGGCGAGCCAGGCGAATGGATCGACGTTGTTCATTTTCGCCGTCTGCAGCAGTGTCGCGATGGTCGCCCAGGTTCGTCCGCCGCCGTCGCTGCCAGCGAAGAGGCTATTCTTTCTCGTGATTGTTAGTGGCCTGATGGCGCGTTCGACGATGTTGGAGTCGAGCTCGATACGTCCATCGGTCAGGAAGCGTTCGAAGATGGCACGGCGCGAGACGGCATAGCGGATCGCCTCGGCCAATTTTGATTTGCCGGAGATCCGCCGCAAGGTCTGCTGCCAGAGATCGAAGAGATCTGCGACGATCGCCGCGGTGGCTTGCTGGCGGGCGGCAACGCGAGCGTCGGGGCTTTGACCGCGCACGGTTTTCTCGACCTGCCAGAGCCTTGCCATCCGCTCGACCGTCGCCGTTGCCACTTCTGAGCTCCCTGCAACATGCAGCTCGTAGAACTTGCGTCTGCAGTGTGACCAGCAGCCAGCCAATGTGATGCCATCATTGCCGCGATCGGATCGCGCGAGCTTGTTATAGGCGGCATAACCATCCACCTGCAGGATGCCGCGATAACCATTGAGGTGGCGGACCGCGCATTCGCCGGCGCGGCTGTCTTCGAAGCGATAAGCCACCATCGGCGGACCGTTGCGGCCAAAGGTTCGGTCATCTCGGGCATAGGCCCATAAGTAGGCCGTCTTGGTCGATCCGGAGCCCGGAGCGAGCGTCGGCAAAGTGGTTTCGTCGGCAAAGACCCGTTCGGCCTTCTTGACCTCGCTGAAGATGTAGTCGGCAATGATCTCGAGCTCGAAGCCGAGCTTGCCCATCCATTGCGCCATCAGCTGGCGGTCGAGCTCGACATGATCGCGGGCGTAGATGGCCTCCTGCCGGTAGAGCGGTAGACCATCGGCATATTTGGCGACGGCGATGTGGGCCAGAAGCGCTTCAGTCGGAATGCCTCCTTCGATGATGTGGGCCGGGGCCGGCGCCTGGATCACACCGTCCGCGTTCTTGAAGGCATACTTGGGACGGCGCGTGACGATCACCCGGAACTTCGCCGGCACCACATCCAGGCGCTCCGACACGTCCTCGCCGATCAGCACCTTCTGCTTGCCGGCATGCTCCGCCAGCTCTTGCGGCTCAATGACGGTTTCGATCCGTTCCAGATGGGGCGCAAAGCCCTTGCGCCGACGCGGTGCACGCTTGCCATCCGCCTGCGCACGGCCCTTGCTGACCTGGGCCTTGAT
>NZ_JBUYWT010000051.1:0-57041 GCF_055264925.1 Bradyrhizobium sp. KZN70725 | reverse complement strand
AGTTCCGACGTGTCGCAACCCGCTTCGAAAAAACGGCCCGGAATTACCGGGCCGTCGTCACTCTCGCTGCCATTGTTCTATGGATGCGCTAGTGTCCACACCACCTAGCGCTTGAACCGGCGAGCCGGCCAAGCCGCTGCGCACCGGGTATGCTGAACGGTCCGTTAACACGACCGTTCAAATTGCGCGGTGGCCTCAACGGCATTTTCCATTTCTTTCCGCTAGCGTTGCCCTGACGAACGCAAGGCCAATCAGCTTCGCGGAGTGGGGAAACAGGGACGTGGCCGATATTGCTGACCGGGCAATGATCCACCGTGCATCGCGCAAGGATGCCACGGACGATCGCACCTTGCCGCCGCTGTCGGCCGCGCCGCTCAATGCATGGCGCGCGCTTGCCGCGCGCGCGATCGAGGCCAATGGCTACTATCAGGCGGACTGGGAATTGGCGGTCGATGCCTCCGCGCGCGGCCGCACCGGCGCGGCGCTGCTCAGTGCCGCCGGCGATGCCGGGCAACTGATCGGGCTGTTGCCGGTCGTTCCGATGCGGCGGATCTACCGGATTCCCCTGCCCGCTTTGGTCGGCGCCGAACCTTATGGCACGCTGTGCACGCCGCTGCTCGACCGCGACGCCGCCGAGGAAGCGGTCGACAAGATGCTGCGGCAGGCGCGCAATGCGGGCGCGCATGCGCTGATCCTGCGCACCATGTCGCTCGAGGGGCCGGCCATGGCGGCGATCCGCGCGGTGCTGGCACGAGACGGGTTGCAGCCGCGAATAGTGAGCGCCTACCAGCGCGCCCAGCTGGATGCGACGCGCGATGCCGACGAATTGTTGCGCGACGCGCTGGGGCCCAAGAAGCTGAAGGAGCTGCGCCGCCAGCATCATCGCCTGTCCGACCACGGCGCGGTGCGCTTCGATGTCGCCTGCACGCCGCGCGAGGTTGCGACGGCGCTCGAGACTTTCCTTGTCCTCGAAGCCGGTGGCTGGAAGGGAAAGCGCGGCACGGCGCTGAGCCAGCATGCCGGCGATGCAGCCTTCATCCGCCGCGCGACGTCGGCAATGGCCGAAGCCGGCCGCTGCGAGATCATCACGCTGCATGCGGGCGACACGCCGGTCGCGGGCGGCATCGTGGTGCGTCACCAGGACCGCGCCTTCTTCTTCAAGATCGGCGTCGATGAGCGCTTTGCGAAACATTCGCCCGGCACGCAGTTGACGCTGGAGCTGACGCGCCATCTCTGCGCCGATCCCGCGATCAATTCGGCCGATTCCACCGCGGCGCCCGGCCACCCCATGATCGACCCGATCTGGCGCGGCCGCTTCGCGATCGGCGACGTCTTGCTGCCGCTGCGGCGCCGCGATCCGCTGGTGCCGGCCATTCACGCCGCGCTGACCCTGAACAACTTCGCCTACGAAGCGGCGCGCGGCGCCGTCCGCTTCATCCGCAGCCGGCGCGGCAAGCCCGGATAATGCGGTTTACCCTTTCGTAGGCATGCAGACACATCGGGAAACAAGTGACTGCTGCCGTCAGGTTGGTGTCAGCTGGCCCGACTAGCGTTGCGGCGCGCTGGTTCTCAGACGGCGCGCGCCCTTGCTTCGAAAGCCTCATCTGATGGAAACATCGGATGGGGCTTTTTGCCGGCGCTCGCGACATCCTGACGGCAAACGAAAAGGCCGCCTCAACCGGCGGCCTCTCTGTCTCGCGCTCGGCGCATCATTGGGAAACGCGGCGCGACCAGCGCCTCCCCTTACTGCAACGGCGAGTGCGGTGCCGGCAGCATGATGGTCGAGTGCATCTCCTCGAGCACCTGCGTGCCCTTGCTCAAAAATTCCAGCCAGGCCGGATCCTTCATCGCGTTGCCGCGTGCGGCGGCGCGGGCGTTGAGATCGGGATAGGCCCAGATGTGGCAGACTTCGTTGGGCTGCCCGGCCTCGGTGGTCCAGAGGCCGACGATCTTGGAGTATTTCTCGCGCTCCGGCATCACGCCGGTGATCAGATCGAGCCATTGCTTGGCGCCGCCGACCGGCTTGGCACGATAGTTGCGGAATTCGTAGATGTTGCCTGATGTCGCCGGCGCCACCGGCGGGATGATTGGATTGAGCAGCCGCACCTCCTGCCGCACCAGCAGCGGACGGATCACCGGAATATACTCGCCGGTCCAGCGCGGGTTCTTGGCGAGCTCGGCGCGCAGCCGCGTCCGCTCGTTGAGATCGGCGTAGCTCCACATGTGCATGACCTGATTGAGCGGACCGATCTCCGTGATCCAGTAGCCTTCCAGCTTGCCGAAATTGTCGGCGCGGATATCGCGCGAGATCGTGCTCGCCGCCTTCACCATCTCGCCGACGGCGCCTGGACGGACCGTATAGGTGCGCAGCTCATAGATCATGGTGGTCTCCCCTGATTGTTTCCGATGGATGATGTGGGCAAACGAAAAAGCCCGGCATGAGCCGGGCTTTCGATAGGGATTGTGGACTACTCCGCAGCCTCTGTGTTGATCTCGGCCGAGACCTGGCGGATGGCGCGGGCGAGCTGCTCGGCCGGCTGGGCGCCGGACACCGCGTATTTCTGCGCGAACACGAAGGTCGGCACGCCGGAAATACCCTTCTCGGCGGCCTCCTGGGCCTGCGCCGAGACCAGGGCGACATCCTCGTCGGTGGCAAGACGCTTGCGCACGTCGTCGACATCGAGCCCGACATCGCTTGCCGCCTGCACCAGCACGTTGCTGTCGGTGAGATCGCCGCCGTCGCGGAAATACAGCTCCATCAGCCGCTGCTTCATCTCGGCCGCCTTGCCCCTGGCCTCGGCCCAGTGGATCAGGCGATGGCAGTCGATCGTGTTGGGCTGCCGCTTGACGAGCTCGGGATGGTAGGTGAGCCCCTCCTCATTGGCGGCGGCGACCACGCGGCCGGCAATGCCCTTGTAGGCCTCGACCGAGCCGAACTTGGCGGTGAGATATTCCTCGCGGCTGATGCCTTCGCGCGGCACCCAGTTGTTGAGGAAGAACGGCCGCCAATGCACCTCGACCGGTACATCGGGCACCAGCTTGAGCGCATCCTCGATCCGATGCTTGCCGATATAGCACCAGGGGCAAACGACATCGGAGACGATGTCGAGGCGAAGTGGCTTCAGATCGCTCATGGCGGGTTCCCGGCAGAAATGGAACCCCAAAGGTAGGCCGAAAGCGCTCCGAGACAAGCCGCTATTTCATACTGGCTGCCATCTGCCGCATCCGCTCGGCGGTCAGCTCATCGGCCGGGAAGAAGGTCTCCAGCGCCAGTTCCTGCAGCGTGATGTCGACCGGCGTGCCGAACACCATGGTGGTCGAGATGAAGCTCAGGATCTCGCCATTGAGGCGGAGCTTGAAGGGGAGCGCGACGTTGTTGTCGGTGGTGATCGGGGCCGACCGCGCCGGGATCGGATAGGACTTGAGGTCCTGATAGAGCTTGAGCAGCTCCGGATCGGCCGTTGCCTCGCATTGCCGATGCAGCCGCTCCAGAAGATGCGCGGCCCATTCCGCGAGGTTCACGGTGCGCGGGGCGAGGCCCTCGGGGTGGAAGGCAAGCCGCAGGATGTTGAAGGGCTGGCCGAGCAGCCGCTGCGGCACGCCCTCGAGCAGCGGCGCCACCATGCGATTGGCGGAGACCAGATTCCAGTGCCGGTCATAGGCCAGCGCCGGATTGGGCTCGTGCGCCTTCAGCACCAGGTTGATGGCCTCGCGCGCCGATTTCAGCGCCGGATCATCCAGCGAGCGTTGCGGGAATGCGGGCGCGAAACCCGCGGCGACCAGCAGCACGTTGCGTTCGCGTAGGGGCACGTCGAGGCGCTCCGCCAGTTTGAGGACCATGTCACGCGACGGTGCCGAGCGGCCGGTCTCGACGAAGCTCAAATGCCGCGCCGAGATCTCGGCATCGACGGCAAGGTCGAGCTGGCTGAGATGACGGCGCTGCCGCCACTCGCGCAGGTGTTCGCCGATCGGAACGGGTTTTGCGGGCTCGGCCCGCGCCATGGATGCATGTGCGTTCATGATGCGAAACCTACCATGCGGAATTCGCCCGTTCCATTACGCCTGAGGTAATCGAATTGGCGCGCTGGCCGGCTCATCCTCCACGGCACAGGAGATGACCATGCTGATGCTATCCCTTGTCCGCGCCCTCGCCGTCCTGCTGCCGTGGCTGGTCCATCTGGCCACCTGGCTGCTGGCGCGCTCGCTCAACATGCCGCAGCCGCTCGTGCACGCGACCGGCGTGTTCGTGTTCGCGCACGTCTATGCGGCCGAGATGAGGGTCGGCAAGGCGCTGTGTCCGCTCCGGCTGTGGCGTCAGCTGCAGTCGCTGTTCCGCTGACCACCCCATCCCAACCCGAGGAGACACTGCCATGATCCATTCGTCCCAGCTGCTGCGCCACGCCTTGCTTGCCGACGCCGTCTTCAGCGGCGTATCCGCCATAGCCATGGTGCTCGACGCCGGCGCGCTGGCATCGCTGCTCGGCCTGCCGGAAGCGCTGCTGCGCGAGACCGGGCTGTTCCTGATCGCCTATACCGCGCTGGTCGGCTGGCTCGGCACGCGCATGTCGGTGCCGAAGCTGCTGGTGATGCTGGTGGTCGTCGGCAACGCGGCCTGGACGCTCGCCAGCATCGCGCTGCTGCTGTCGGGCGCGGTGTCGCCGAACCTCTTCGGGACCCTCGTGATCCTGGCCCAGGCGATCGCCACCGGCGTGTTCGCCGAGCTGCAATATGTCGGGCTGCGCCGCAGCGGCGAGACGGTCGCGGCGTAAATCGAATGCCGGATGTGACGAGCGGCCGTCGCGGCAAACGCGGCGGCCGTTTCCGTCAGCTCAGCACGACCGCGACGATCATACCGGCAAAGGTCAGCGCCAGGCCGATGATCAGCATCGGCACCAGACTGCTGCCGGCAAACGGATCGGCCTGATCCTGATGAAACCACGCGCCGTCGATGGCACGCGCGATCGCTTTCGCTCTGTTCCTCATTGCACTGCTCCTGCTTCGCTTCGCCTGTAACGCTCGCCGACCGCCAGCATCACGCCCTGTCCGCCGGCGACGCCCATCTCGAGGCTCGAGGCGATGCGCCGCGCGCGATCGATGAAATGCGCCGCCGCGTCAGGCGGGCACAGCTCGGCCGCGGTCGCCTCGAACAGTTCGAGCCAGCGGTCGAAATGCGCGGCGTCGATCGGCAGCGGCATATGCTTGACCATCGGCGTGCCGTGATAGCGCCCGGTCATCAGCGCAACCGAAGACCAGAACGCGCACATCTGCGCCAGATGCGGCTCCCAATTGCTGATCCTGGTCTCGAACACCGGTCCGATCATCGGGTCCTTGCGGACCTTGGCGTAGAAGGCATGCACCAGCTGCTCGATCATGGCCTCGGTGATCCCGGTCCGCGCGACAATCCCGGCGGTGATCTGCTCGCGGCGCTCTGCTGCTGTCATGGCATACACCCTAAATAGGCATTTCAAATGCCTATTTAGCCTGCTATAGCTGATCCGCCAAGTGCTGATTTCGAAGGGCTTCCATGCGCCTGACATCGTTCACGGATTTTGCGCTCCGCGCCCTGATGCGGCTGGCCGGCGAGCCGGACCGATCGTTTGCGACCAGCGAGATCGCGGCCGAGTTCGACATTTCCCGCAATCACCTTGCCAAGGTGGTGCGCGACCTTGCCGACGCCGGCTTCATTGCCACCCAGCGCGGCGCGGGCGGCGGGTTCTCGCTGGCGCGGCCGGCGGAGACCATCACTCTCGGCCAGGTGGTGCGTGCGCTGGAAGGCGACAGCGCGCTGGTCGAATGTTTCAGGGATGATGGCGGAGATTGCCTGCTGCTGCCGCGCTGCCGGCTGAAGGCGAAGCTCGCGGCGGCGCGAGAGGCCTTCATGCGCGAGCTCGACGGTACGACGCTCGCCGAATGCGCCTACCTGCCGCGTCCCGTCCGCCATCCCGCGAGGGCATCATGACGACGATCACATTCTCGGACGGCGCGTTCGAGGTCGACGCCAACATCGTCGCCGAAGGCCTCGGCATCGCGGTTCCGCTGCTGCAGGCCGGGATGCGCTCGGGCGCAATCACGACGCGCTCGGAGCGCGGGCTCGACGCCGATCAGGGGCGCCATCGCCTCACATTCTTCTCGGGGAGCAAGCGTTTCCGTCTCGTTATCGACGAGCACGGCACGATCATCCAGCGCTCGACGCTGGATTTCGGCAATTCCCCGTTGCCACGCGCGGCGCACCGGCCGAGCGGCTAGAGAGACCTCGTCCCGGATATCAGGCGTTCAGCGCCCGAGCGGTGCCGCGCTTCGACGAGGCAGCCTTCTTGCCCGCCGTGTTGATCAGGCTATGGCCATTGAGGTGACTGCCGTTCAGCGCCGTGCCGTTGGCGAGCTTGCCGATTGCTTTGGCAGCCTTCTTCGCCTTCCGCTGTCTGGCCCGCTCCTCGGCGAGCTTCTCGGCCTTGCGCTGTGCCTTCCGCTCGGCTCTTTCCTTCAGCCGCACCCGCTCCGCCCTCGCCTCCGCGCGCTTCTTCTTGCGCTTCTTCTCGCAGGCATCGCACTTGCAGCCGATCGGCTTCAGATAGGCTTTGAAATAGTCGGTTCCGTAGTCGTAATTGATTTCGTCGCCCGGCTCGATGTCCTTGATGGCGCGGATGAACACCTTGCGCTTGCGTGGGCGAACGTCGGATTCCGCGTTCGGCCTGCAGGCATGGTTGATGTAGCGGGCGACGTTTTCGCGGATCGAGCCGTCGATGGTCCAGCGGTTGGTGAGCTCGAACAGATATTTGTTCTCGATCGCGTCCTCATCCTTCTTCTTCGAGTCGAGCAACGGCCCGAAATAACGGATGATCTTGGTGCCTTTCTTGATCGGCTTGGTGGCGAAAAGGCCAAGACCGGTACGGGAACGGCCGACGCGATAGGGCTTGTTGGATGATATCGTGGGCATGACGATCGAGGTTACGGCACGCAGGTGCACGCGACAGAAGTTGCGAAGCCGCCCTTCTAGGACGATTCCGCGCGCCTGTCAGGTGTTTCCCGCATGTCTATTGAACCTTCCCCAGATTGCATATGTCAGAGACAAAGTAACGTCCGGATCGCAGGTTTCCCCCGATGAAATACCTTGCTTTTGCAACAGTCTTTATGACGGCTGCCGGCGCAAGTCCCGGCCATGCCGGCTCTGTGGCGATCAGCAGCAGCTACTCATCGACCGCGCCGAAGGCCTGCCGCATGATCGGCAAGCCCAGCGAAGAGGACGGCAGCACCACCAGGGTCTGTCCGGGAAAATCCGGGCTTGTGGTGCTGATCAACGAGGGCGACCTGCGCGAAGTGGTCTCGGTCGGCCGAAACCGCGAGGCAGCAGCCAGGGAACCGGCCGCGCGGGCCTGGTTCGGCCCGTTCAGTTCGACCGGCGACAGGGTCGAATGGCGTGCAGCCGGCGGCAAACCGTTTGCGATCATCAGCGCTGGCAGATCGCCGACAACAGCGAACTGGACAAGCGCGGCGGTCCTGTCTCGCGGGCAATGCTCGCCGTGACCCGGCTGCCGCCGGGCGATGTCTGTCATGTCGCCTATGTCGACGTCGCGGCCAATCCCAACGCCAACGAGTTGGCGCGGCAGGCTGCCGATGATTTCGCCCGCGATTTCAAATGCGGCACGGATACGGTGAAGACGATCGGACAGAGCGGCCGGACCACGTCGCTTGTGAGGCGCTAGTGTGCTGAATGCGAAGTTCGTGCGATTTCGCGGCAGCCACTTTCACGAACTTCGCATTCATAAAGCACACTAGAATCATAAGTTTGCTAGTGTCCTTATCGAATCCGAAGTTCGCTCCGAAGGTACGGCAAATGATGCGAACTTCGGATTCGGGACACTAGCCCAGGGGCAGCACTGGTTATTGCCGCGCCGAGCGGCCCGCGGACAATCGCAGCATCGCGGTCAATAGCGTTTCCGCGGATGTGCCCTCGGGCGACCGATCCAGAATCGTCTTGAGGCGTCCGTCGAGCAGCAGCATGGTGAAACCATGCACCAGCGACCAGGCCGACGCGATCGCGGCGGCCTGATCCAGCGTAAGCTGCTCCTTGGAAATCTGCTCGTGCCGGCTAGCGCCGACGCCGCGGGTCAGCCCTGCGAACGAAGCCTCGGACGCCTCGTGCAGCGACGGGCGCGAGTGATCAAGCCGCTCGCTGCGGAACATCAGCCCGTACATGCCGGGATGTGCCTGGGCATAGGCAACATAAGCCTTGGCGCTCGCCACGCCCTTCTCGGGCGTCGTGGCCGCCGAAGCGTCCGCAGCCGCCATTGCCAGGCCGAATTGCCGGAAACCGATCGCCGCGAGTTCGCTGAGCAAACCGGTTAGATCGCCGAAATGATGCGTCGGGGCGGCGTGCGATACGCCGGCCTCGCGCGCCACCGCACGCAATGTCAGCCCCGCCAATCCATCACGCTCGAGCACGCGCTCGGCGGCCTTCAACAGTGCCTCATGCAGATCGCCGTGATGATACGGCGTGTCGTTGGCGCGGCGCCGTTGGACCGGACGAGCTGCCGTAGTCCGCGCAACCCGGCGGGTCGGAGCCTGTGCCGGAGTCGCCTTGTTTTCTTTGGAGATTCTTGCCATGCGGCCTTATAGGTCGCAATTTTTACACTGTAAAGATTTTGCTTGACGATCGGCGGCGTCATCCTTACTGATATCTTTACGATGTAAAGATCATAATGCAGGGAGATGCGGAATGCTCGACCAGGTCACATCCAACGCGGCGCGCACCAATCTGGCGCCCATCCCATTCGAAGCCGACGCGCCGTTCCTGAAGATCTCGGGCGAATTGCCGCGCGAGCTGAACGGCACGCTCTATCGCAACGGCCCCAATCCGCAGTTCGAGGCGCCGGGTGCGCACTGGTTCGTCGGCGACGGCATGCTGCACGCCTTCCATCTCGAGAACGGCCGCGCCAGCTACCGCAACCGCTGGGTCCGTACGCCGAAATGGCAGGCCGAGCACGATGCCGGTCGCGCGCTGTTCGGCGGCTTCGGCCGCAAGATGCCGGATGCGCCGGCCACCACAACGACGGACGGCGGCGTCGCCAACACCAACATCATCTTCCATGGCGGCCGCCTGCTCGCGCTCGAGGAAGGCCATCTGCCGACCGAGATCGAACCCGGCACGCTCAATCGCCTCGGCTATTGCGACTACAAGGGCGCGATCACAGGCCCCTTCACCGCCCATCCGAAGATCGATCCGGCGACCGGCGAAATGGTGTTCTTCGGCTACAACGCCGCGGGTCCGCTGACGCCGGCGCTGTCGTTCGGCGCGGTGAGCTCGTCCGGCGTGGTGACGCGGTTCGAACGCTTCGAGGCGCCCTATGCCAGCATGGTGCACGACTTCATCGTCACCGAGAATCATGTGCTGTTTCCGATCCTGCCGATCACCGGCAGCATGCAGCGCGCGATGCGCGGACAGGCGCCCTACGCCTGGGAGCCGGAGAAAGGCGCCTATGTCGGCGTCATGAGGCGCAGCGGCGCGTCAAAGGACATCGTCTGGTTCCGCGCCGAGACCTGCTACGTTTTCCACGTGATGAACGCGTGGGAAGACGGCAACCGCATCATCGCCGACGTGATGCAGTTCGAGGAAGCGCCGCTGTTCAATCATCCCGACGGCTCGCCGACCGATCCGCAGAAGAACCGCGCGCGCTATTGCCGCTGGACCTTCGACCTCTCCGGCAACACCGACCGCTTCACGCAAACCTATCTCGACGACCTCACCGGCGAATTCCCCCGCGTCGACGATCGCCGCGCCGGATTTGCCAGCAATCACGGCTGGTACGCCTGCGCCAACCCCGATCTGCCGATGTTCGGCGCGCTGTCGGGCATCGTACATGTCGACGGCCGTGGCAAGCGGCTCGGCCACTATCTGCTGCCCGCCGGCGATACGATCTCCGAGCCTGTGTTCGTCGAGCGCAGCGCTGACGCCGCAGAAGGCGACGGCTGGCTGCTCGCGGTGGTCTGGCGCGCCCGCGAAAACCGCAGCGACCTCGCCGTGTTCAACGCGCAAGATGTCGAAGCGGGCCCGACCGCGCTGGTCCATCTCGGCCACCGCGTGCCGGATGGATTCCACGGCAATTGGGTGGGGGCGGAGTAGCCAACGACCACTCCGGACGTCAGTGCGCCAGCCTCTCCACGCGTCATGCCCGGGCTTGTCCCGGGCATCCACGTCTTTGTCGCCGCTGACCGAAAACGAGCGGTCGCCACTTTATGTTATTGGCAAATCTTGGATTTTTCTGCCACCTCACGATTTTGACACTGTAAAGATTTCGCTTGACGCCTCCGTTGCCCACCATTAGTATATCTTTACACTGTAAAGATAAAGCCGATGAGGCTCACCATGACGATCTTCCTGATCCTCGCTCCCTACGGCGCCTTCGCCATGCTGATGCTGGTGACCTCGGCCACGGTGAGCCTGCTCAGTGCCGCCCTGATCTGCCTCGCTGCCATCGCGTTCGATGTCGCGCGCGGCCGCAGCATCAAGATCCTCGGCGTCGGTTCGGTCGTCATCTTCGCCGCGATCGGCTCCTACCTCACCTTCGTCGATGCGACGCTGAGCAACACCGCGGTGAAGATCGCAGTCGATGCCGGCATCCTGCTGGTGTCGCTCGGCTCGATCATGATCGGCCGTCCCTTCACGCGGCAATATGCGCTGGAGCAGGTCGATGCCGAGACCGCGAAGCTGCCCGGCTTCCTCCATGCCAACTACCTTATCACCGGAGCCTGGACCGTCGCGATGCTGCTCATGCTGATCGGCAACGTTGCGGTGCTATACGTGCCGGCGCTGCCGCTGTGGACCGGCCTCTTGATCGCCTTCGCCGCACGCAATGCCGCGGTCGGCTTTACCCACTGGTATCCGCACTATCGCGCGGTCAAGGACGCGACGCCGCCGGCCGGCGCGCTGCCCTCACGCTAGACGCTGCCATCATCACAACCATTATCCCGAGGAAACGGAAACCACGATGAAGAGCGTATTTGCCAGGCTTGCGAGCGACTTCCTCTCCACCATCGTCTTCCTGGTGGTCTATTTCGCCACCGACAATGTCCTGATCGCCACCGGCGTTGCGATCGCGGGCGCGATCGCCCAAGTGGTCTATGCGCGCGTCAAGGGACAGGCGCTCGGCTACATGACCTGGGCGAGCCTTGGGCTGGTGATCGTGCTCGGCGGCGCGACGCTTTTCACCAACGATCCGCGCTTCGTGCTGGCGAAGCCGGCCATCGGCCACATCGCGATTGGCGCGATCATGCTCAAGCGCGGCTGGATGCTGCGCTATCTGCCGCCGATCGTGACCGAGACGATTCCGGAATACGCCACCCTCGCCGGCTACGCTTGGGCCGGGCTGATGTTCATCCTCGCCGCCGGCACCATTGCGATCGCGGCGACCGGCGACATGAAGCTGTGGGCATTCTACGTGTCGGTGGTGCTGGTCGGCGCCAAGATCGCCGCCTTCGCGATCCAGTATGTCGCCTTCCGCGTCCTGGTCGGAAGCCGGCTGCGCGCCGCCGCCCGCGCCTGATCGCCGCAGCCGCGAACTAGGCGCGCAAGGCAAGATGGGCTATACCCGCGCACGCGTTTTCTTCGCGCGAACGGTAGCCATCTCGCTTGAAAGCGCCTTACCTGGAGGGGAGACATCAATGGCGGTGGACGGAAACTGGAATCTCACGATGACGACGCCGATGGGCGAGCGCAAGGCGACGCTGTCGCTGGCAAGCTCCGGCGGCACGCTCACCGGCACGCAGGGCGCCGAGGGCAATTCCACCGAAATCTTCGACGGCACCGTGAACGGCGACGACGTCGCCTGGAAGGTTTCCATCACCAATCCGATGCCGCTGACGCTCGAATTCACCGGCAAGGTCTCCGGCGACGGCATCTCCGGCGAGATGGGCATCGGCCCAATGGGCAGCTTCCCTTTCACCGGCACGCGGGCATAACCGCGGCACACGCACACGCATGCGCATCCTGGCATCCGTTGCCATCATGGCGTTATCAGCCACGACGGCTTCCGCGCAGCAGGCAAGCGAAGCCGAACCGGCGTGGCGCGCGAGCGCGGTCGCGCTGGTGCCGACCGGATATGTTGCGGGCACCTCTTCCACCACGGATACCGCCGGTACCACCGGCTACCTCGCGGTCTATGCCGCGAGCGCGGACGACCCGAAGACGCCGGCAAGCGTCTTCGCGCCGCGTCAGATGATGGTCGTGACGCTAAGCAAGGACGGCACGCGCGCGCTGTCGGCTGAACTGAAGCCGCGCGGTCCGAGCGACATCGCGACCGGAAATGCCGACGGGGCGGACAATGACTTTGCCGCGCGCCAGGCCGAGCTTGACGCGAACCGAAACGCACTGCCCGCTGGCACCGAGCCATGCGACCTCGGCGCCTGGTCGGAGGACAAGGACCTCGCAGGCCTCAACGTGCGCGCCGAGCCGTCGGTGAAGGCACGCGTGCTCGGCAAGCTGCCGCCACCCTACCATCTCAAGATGGGCGGGGCTGAGAACACGCCGGAGGGCGGCTGGCTCACCGAGTTTCGTATCATCGGCTTCAAGGACGGCTGGTTTCTGATCGAAGGCGCGATGCCGCCGGGCAAGGCCTATGAAGATGACAAGCGCTATCCGCGCAACGCGCCAAAGCCTTATGCCGGGCGCGGATGGGTTGCCGCCAACAAGGTCGGCGCGAGCTACGCCAACGGCTACACCCGCATGGGCGGGCTGTTCCAGGCCCCCTTCGTCGACGCCAAGTGGACGCCGGCGCTGCGCAAGCTCGGCGGTGAGTTCGATACCGACGATGGTCCGAAACGCATCCTCGCCTGCAGCGGGCACTGGGCGCTGGTGGAGAGCCATGACGGCGTGCGCGGCTGGTGGCGCAGCCTGTGCTCCAACCAGGTGACGAACTGCAGCTAGAACCAGATCTGCATCGGCAGATCGTACGCGTCTCGCTGCGGCGCTTCGGGAACGCTTCCGCATGGTTCGCGCGCAGCCAGCGCCACTGCACATGCATCCAGCACATCGTCGCGCTTCGCGCCGGTGCCGGTCCGAACTTCCGTCAGCCAGCGATCGATCTCGCGGAAGCCTGATCGCTTCAGCAGCCTGCGTCGGAGCGCATCGCCCTCCTCCGACTTCTTGCGCGGCAGAGACGCATCGCCGTTCAGCCGCAGGAACACCAGTTCGGGATGCACCTCGCGGATATCGCGCGTGGCGTTCGCGCGCACGAACGCATCGACCTCCATGATCTTCGGCCCAATGTGCCAGAGCTGGCGCGACACACGGGTCTGGCCGCGGCGCCGCGCTTCCTCGTTCGCCGCATCCGGATCATCAAACTCCTGCCACAGCCAGCGCCGCGCGCCGGTGAAGACGCGCGAGCTGTGCGGGCGCAATCTTACGCGCGCGAGAAGGTCGCAATCGCGCTCGCCGTCATCGGTCAGACCGATCGGGATATCGATCCCGGCGCGATCGAACGGACGCGAAAGCGCGTCCGCAATGTCGCTGTGAAAGGAAATCGTACGCTGGTCGCCGTCGATGGTGACGGCGACCCAGCCCTTGGAGAACCCGTCGAGGCCGACCGCAATCAACCCCGATCCTCAACCGAGATTCAATTCCTTGAAGAAGTCGTTGCCCTTGTCGTCGATGATGATGAAGGCCGGGAAGTCGACCACTTCGATGCGCCAGATCGCTTCCATGCCGAGCTCGGGATACTCGACCACCTCGACCTTCTTGATGCAGTGCTCGGCGAGGTTCGCCGCGGCGCCGCCGATCGAGCCGAGGTAGAAGCCGCCATGCTTCTTGCAAGCCTCGCGCACAGCGACCGCGCGGTTGCCCTTGGCAACCATCACCATCGAGCCGCCGGCCGCCTGGAACTGGTCGACGAAGGAGTCCATGCGTCCCGCCGTGGTCGGGCCGAACGCACCGGAGGCGTAGCCATCGGGCGTCTTGGCGGGACCGGCGTAATAGACCGGATGGTTCTTGAAATAATCCGGCAACGGCTCGCCCTTCTCCAGCCGCTCGCGCAGCTTGGCGTGCGCCGAGTCGCGCGCCACGATCATGGTGCCGGTCATCGAGACGCGGGTCTTGATCGGATATTGCGACAGCGTTGCGAGGATCTCCTTCATCGGCTTGTTGAGGTCGATCTTGACGACCTCACCGCCGAGCGACTGCTCCACCGCGGGCAGATACTGCGCCGGGTTGTGCTCGAGCTCCTCGAGATAGACGCCGTCCCTGGTGATCTTGCCGAGCACCTGGCGGTCCGCCGAACAGGACACGCCAAGCCCAATCGGCAGCGAGGCGCCGTGACGCGGCATCCGGATCACGCGCACGTCATGGCAGAAATACTTGCCGCCGAACTGCGCGCCGACGCCGAGCGACTGCGTCATCTTGAGGATTTCCTGCTCCATCTCGAGATCGCGGAACGCATTGCCGTCGGCCGAGCCGTGGGTCGGCAGCGCGTCGAGATAGCGCGCCGAGGCGAGCTTCACGGTCTTCATGCAGAGCTCGGCCGAGGTGCCGCCGATCACGATCGCAAGGTGGTACGGGGGACACGCCGCGGTGCCGAGCGTCAGCACCTTCTCCTTCAGGAAGGCCAGCAGCCGGTCCTTGGTCAGCACCGAGGGCGTCGCCTGGAACAGGAAGCTCTTGTTGGCGCTTCCGCCGCCCTTGGCCATGAACATGAACTTGTAGGCATCATCGCCCTCGGCGTAAATCTCGCACTGCGCCGGCATGTTGTTGGCGGTGTTCTTCTCCTCATACATCGACAAGGGAGCTACCTGCGAGTAGCGCAGATTGCGGCGCAGATAGGCATCGCGCGCGCCTTCGGACAGCGCGGCCTCGTCGTCGCCGTCGGTGATGACGTTGCATCCCTTCTTGCCCATGATGATCGCGGTGCCGGTGTCCTGGCACATCGGCAGCACGCCGCCGGCCGCGATGTTGGCATTCTTCAGGAAGTCGAAGGCGACGAACTTGTCGTTGTCGCTGGCTTCCTTGTCCTCGAGGATCGAGCGGAGCTGCTTCAGGTGGCCCGGCCGCAGATAGTGGTTGATGTCGCCGAAGGCGGCCTCGGAAAGCGCCCGCAGCGCCTCCCGCGACACCACAAGCATGTCCTTGCCCAACACCTTCTCGACCCGGACGCCCTCGCTCGTGACCTTCTTGTAGGGCGTGGTGTCGGCACCAAGCGGGAACAGAGGCGTGTGCTTGTAGGGCGGAACGGGCTTCTGCTGGTCGGGAAAAGCTGAGGGGGCGTTCATGAGCTGCTCGTCGGTTTCGAAAGGCCGGTGCCGGCCGCGAGGCCGCCGGCAATGTAGAGCCGTTCTAAGCCTTTTTCCGACAAAGGAAAGGGAAGCGGGCCGCCTTCCAGCCATGCGCGGGACCGGCAATCCACGTGCTATGTTTCATGCCATCGTAATCCCAAGTTGCCACAACGCCGGCAAGCCGCGGAACGGCCAAGGAAACCATCAGGAAGCCATCAGGAGACCTTCATGAAGACAGCGCTTTTCGTCTGGTTCGCGGCGCTGGCCTTGTTGATCGCGATCCCGACCGGCGCCGATGCCGCCCGCCTCGGCAGGCCCTGCGGCGGCCTTGCCGGACTGCAATGCGGCAGTCGCGGCCAGTTCTGCCAGTTCAAGCCCGGGACCTGCGGCCGCTTCGACCAGACCGGCACCTGCGCGTTCCGCCCGACGATCTGCAACAAGATCTTCAAGCCCGTATGCGGCTGCGACGGCAAGACCTATGGCAATGATTGCGAGCGCCGGGCCGCCGGGGCTTCCAAAGCGCAGGACGGCAGGTGCGCGTCCTGACGTGGCCATATTGACGCGCTCCGCGGGAGCCTGCATGTAGCTTCGCGTACTTTCATACCGCGGGGGGTATTTCGTGACAGCATCGTTGCGCCGACGCTTGCCTTTGAGCATCCGCTCCACTCTGCCGGCCGCGCTGATCGCGCTGGCGACGGTTTTCGTCGCAGCGACCGCGCATGCCGATCCCTGCGTTGATATCGCCAAGCAGCTCGCCGGCCAGATCGACGGACTGAAGGTCAATTTCAGCGCCGCCAACATCACCTACCTCACGCATCCGGCGGCAAAGGAATTGTCGCTCGGCTGCCGCGGCAAGGATTATTCGATCGAGCTCTACGCCAAGACCGATCGCAAGATGAAGCCGGAGTTCTTCAACCTGGTCGGCTCCGCCACCGCGCTGATCTTCACCGTGCCGAAGGACGACGCCGTCACCGGCACCTCGCGCTGCCTGAAGCGCATGGGCATCTTGCGCGGCAACACCATCACGATGCGCTATCGCCGCCTCAACCTCGAATGCACCCGCAACAAGACCGACGCTTCGATCACGGTTCGCCGCGGCAACAACGAGTGATCAGCCTTCGCTGGTGATGCGCGCGATGGCGTCGAGCACCCGGCCCCATCCCGGGCTCATCATGTCGAAGGCGAAGCGGTTGCCCGGCAGCACGAAGCCGTCATGCACCATCCGCAGATGGGTGCCGCCCTCGACCGGCGTCAGCGTCCAGGTGACGATCGTGTCGAGCTTCGAGCCGTATTCCGGATTGGTATCAGCACCGCCCTTCCAGGAGTAGCGCAACAGGCGCGGCGGATCGCAATCCAGCACCTCGCAATGCACGACACCGTCCCAGTCGCCCATCGGCTTGGTGTGGAAATTGAAGCGATGGCCAACGGCCGGCACGAAATCGTTCGGCATCAGCCATTTCGCGATCCGATCGCTCGTCGTCAGCGTTCGCCAGATCTTCTCGGCCGCGTAGGGCAGCACCTTCTCGACCGTGATCGCGTGCGTCTCACCCATCACTCACTCTCCTTCAACAGCCGTTCCAGATTTGCGAAGCGCTCGACCCAGAACGTCTCGTAGTGGCCGAGCCAGTCGATCAGCGGACCGAGCCCCTTCGGCGCGATGCGATAATGGATATGCCGGCCCTCGCGCCGCTCGGCGACCAGCCCGGCATCGCGCAGCGCGCGCAGATGTTGCGACACCGCCGGCTGCGACACCTTTGAACCCTGCACCAGGCCGGTCGCGGCGATCTCGCCTTCCCGCGCAATCCGCTCGAACACTGCCCGCCGCGTCGGGTCCGCGAGGGTCTTCAACACATCGGTCAGCTGCGTGGCGGCGGGCATGAAAATATATAAGCAATTGCTTATATGATTGTCAATACAGTCGCGACGCTGGAACGTCTCGCCTGCTCCGAAAGTTGATCGCTGCGGTCGCATGTTTGCCGGGAAAAGGGTGCGATAATAACGACTGGAATCGCGCGGAGCCGCTCATGATCGCAAAGCTCCTTCTGCAGAATACCTTCTTCGTCATCACCATGGCCGTGCTGCTGTTTGCCTTCGCAGGTACGCTGCACTGGCCCGGCGCGTGGGTCTATCTGATCGCCTCGGCCGTGATCGGCCCGGCCTGCGGGCTCTGGCTCGCCAAGGTCGATCCCGGGCTGCTGGCCGAGCGCATGCGCCTCACCGCGCGTGAAGGCCAGCCCACCGAGGACAAGCGGTTCATGCTGGTGTTCCTGGTCGTTGCCGTGCTGTGGTTCGTCGCGATGGGGCTCGAGCGGCGCTTTGGCGGCGTCAATGACGGCGTGCCGCTGATCGTGCTCGGCCTTGTGCTGTATCTGGTCTCGACCGTGGCGATCCTGTGGGTGTTCCGCACCAACTCGTTCGCCGCGCCAGTCGTGAAGGTGCAGACCGAGCGCGACCATCACGTCATCTCGACCGGTCCCTACGCGCTGGTCCGCCATCCGATGTATACGAGCGTGATGCTGTTCTTCATCGGCGTGCCGCTGACGCTCGGCTCCTGGTGGGGCCTCGCCTTCGTGCCGGTGTTCTTCGTGATGTTTGCGATCCGCACCCGGATTGAGGAGCGCACGCTGGTGACGGGATTGTCAGGCTACGCCGATTATACGGCACGGGTGCGCTACCGCCTCGTGCCCGGGCTGTGGTGAGGGATCATCATGGCGGAGAAGACCTACACCGGCGGTTGCCATTGCGGACAGGTCCGCTTCGAATGCACCACCGATATGGCCATGGTGACGGCCTGCAACTGCTCGATCTGCACCAAGAAGGGCCTGCACTTCGTGTTCATGCCGCCGTCGAGCTTCCAGCTTCGCGCCGGCGCCGAGAACCTCAAGGAATATCTCTTCAACCGCCATGCGATCCGCCATCAACTTTGCGTCGATTGCGGCGTCGACGTGTTCGCGCGCGGCAAGAAGCCCGACGGCACCGACATCGTGGCGCTGAATGTCAGCTGCATCGATGGCATCGATCTGTCGAAGATCGCGATGACGCCGGTGGATGGGCGGAGCCGGTAGCCTTCCACGCCGTCATTCCGGGGCACGCGGAGCGTGAACCCGGAATCCAGAGATTGTGGCGCGAGATTCCGGGTTCGCTTCGCGCCCCGGAATGACGGCGATCACAAATCCAGCGCCTTGTAGCGCCGGAAAATGCCCTCTTCGTTGAAAGGAATCCGCCGCTCGCTGGCCAGATACGTCTGGATGTTCGGCCGCTCGGCGACGCGATCGCGCAGCGCGATCAGCCGCGGGATCTTTTTCTCGAACGTCGCCATCCGCTTCGGAAACGCGTAGCGCAGGCCGTCCACGATCTGGAACAGCGACAGGTCGGCGTAGGTCAGCCGACGGCCGGTGACGAACGCACCGCGGTTGGCCTGCACGAGATCCTCGAAATAGCCGAGATATTTCGGCACCCGCGAATCCCAGAACTCCTCGGCGCGCTTCTTCGCCGGAGCCTTCTGGTCTTCGTAATACAGCGATGGCCCGAGCGGATGATGGGTATCGTGGATCTCCACCACGAAGTCCGCGATCGTCAGCTGCAGCTGGTGCACCCAGAGCTTTCCGCCCTCCGCCTTCGGCGCCAGGCCGTGGCGCGCGCCGAGATAGAGCAGGATATTGGCGGTCTGCCCGATCGTGAGACTGCCGGCCTTGAGGAACGGCGGCGCGAAGGGCGGCGCGCCCTTGTGTGCCTCCATCATCTTCGTCATGGCACCCATGCCGCCCTTGGCGCGCGCGACATCGGTGTAGCCGGCGCCCGCATCCTCGAGCGCGAGGCGGACATACTCGCCGCGGCCCTGGATCATCGGCCAGTAGTAAAGCTGATAGTGCATGCACTTACCTCCGAAAACTTCGCCGCATCGGTTCGCTTCACCTCGATCGTAGCCACGCCGCGGTCAGATCGTCCATCGCGCATCGCTGCCTGTGCGAACCGCACCGAGGCTGCTAAGGTTCCAACGTCGAATCTTTCGATGAGGGATCATCTTATGGCGGACAGCAAGAAGAAGCGGGGCGCGGCAGATCGCGCTCTGATCGCGTTGAGCGAGTCCTACGAAGTTGCGTACTGGTCCAAGAAGTTCAAGGTCACGCCGGCGAAGCTGAAAGCTGCCGTCAAGAAGGTCGGGCATTCGGCCAAGAAGATGGAAGCCTATTTCAAGGAGCAGCGCCACAAGGCCGCCGACCGCGCGCGGATCGCGATCAGCGAGCCCTACGAGGTCCGCTACTGGTCGAAGAAGTTCAAGGTGACCCCTGCCCGGCTCAAGACCGCGGTCGCAGCCGTCGGACATTCCTCGAAGAAGGTCGAAGCCTATTTCGCGGCCAAGAAAAAAACCGCGAAGAAAAAGAAGGCTGCGAAGAAGACCGCAAAGAAGACCGTCAAGCGCAGGAAGAGCTGAGCGCGATCGCACTATCCCGTCATTGCGAGGCGCGAGGCGACGAAGCAATCCATCGCTCCGTGCGTACGGCAGGATGGATTGCGTCGGTGCGCTCGCAATGACGAAGCAGATGCGCTCTCTCAGTTCGCCGCGAAGCAGTACAGCAGGCCGTCGCCGCCGGTGCTCTTCAGGTCAGCCTGGGAGCAACCGCCGTCGGGACCGCGCGAGGGATGCGACGTGTTCCAGGATTTTGAGGGCTCGTCGTCGCGCAGGCCCTTGCGGTCGAAATGCCCGAGCATGGCGGCGCCTTGTGTGCTGCTTGTCCAGTTCTTGCAGGTGCGGTCCTCGCCGGCCGCAAATGCCGTACCGTCTGCTTGCGAGCCCGTCAGCACGTCGTGGCGGTTCGGCGTGTCGCCGGCACCGTTGACGACCTCGCCCTTCTCGGACAGCGCGGTCTGCTTGGTGAGATTGTTGCCGGCGCTGTGCAGGTCGGCGACGTCCTTGGCGACCACGACCCCCTTTACATTCTTCCAAGGTCCCTTGCCGATACGATCGCGCGCATTCTCCGCTGCCTTGCCATCGGCCGCCTGAGTCGAGAGATAGGCGCGCCAGGTCTTCGGCGCGCCGAAGCCGGCGGCCTGCGCCAGCGTCTGGCAATGATTGTCGGCGCCGGCGAGCCCGCCGAGATTGCCGCCGTTGCCGATGCCGTTGCTGGTCAGGAAGAAGCTGGTGTCGGCGGTCTGCGCCGCCGCCGGCGGCGCCGCCACGACGACGAACGCAAGACAGGCCGGAACCGCGATCTGCGCAACGATCTTCATCTCAATCCTCCCGATGGTTGTTATGGTCCGCTGAGATCAACCCGCAGGCCCTCCGGATATTCCGGCGCCGCGACATGTGAATGAAGGCACAAAACAAAGGCGCCGCGGACGAGGCCGCGGCGCCTTGTATCTGTCATTCTCCGGCAACCGATCAGTTGGTCTGCTGGATCGCCGAAAGCTCCCAATTGCCGCCGCGCTGGCGTACGAAGGTCCAGACCTCAGTGACCTCCTCCGGCTGCGTGCTGCCGCCGACCTGACGGCCGGTGCCGCGCTCGAGCGTGGTGTCGACCAGCGAGTAGCGCATCGCGACCGTCGCATACTCGCTGTCGCCTTCGCGCCAGGCTTCCGCCAGATCGCCCTGCAGCAGCTTCACATTGGTCACCTTGTTGGTGACGTTGCGCGCCTTGTTCTCCTCGAGATCCTTCGAGAAGTACGACACCATCTCCGGCGTCGCGAGCGTGTGCAGCTTCGCGATGTCCTCGTTCGACCACGCGGTCTGGATGTCGCCGAGCAGCCGTTCGAACGTCTCATAGTCGCCAGGCGCGATCTCGACCGGCGCATTCGATCCGCCGCCAAGGCCGAAGCCGAAGCCCGAGCGGGCGTTCGCCTGCGGACCGGGGCCGACGTCGGGGCCACCGGCATAGGCGGCCGCCGGCGTGTTGCGGCGCTGCCACCACGACATCGCAAGGCGAACCACGAGCACGATCAGACCGATCTGCAGCAAGAGGCCGAGCATCGACGACAAGCCGCCGAGACCCGAGAACAACCCGCCACCGAACAGCATGCCGAACAGGCCGGCGCCAAGGAAGCCCGCGGCCAGGCCGCCGAGCAGGCCGCGGCCCATTCCGCCGCGACCAAACAGGCCGCCGGAATTTGCCGCCGCCGGCGAGCCCATGTTCGGGCTACCGGGCTGGCTGAAGGTGCGGTTCATCGGCGCAACCGAGCCCGGCGCCGTGTTGGTCGAGGGCGGCGCGGAGAATGTCCGCGAGCCGCGCGAGCCGCCGCCGCCAACGCGGGCGTCGGCCGCCGAAACGGTCATCATCACGGGCAGCGCCAGTGCCATCGCGACGGCGATCGCCCGAACAATTCCACGCGTGCGTTGCGAGAAATTCATGTTGGTTTCCTCAAAGGATTCCCCGGCATGGGGAAACGCCCCTAAGATGGGCAGGGACGGTTAAAAGTGAAGCGGGAAACGGGAACCGCGGCTGCGGCCCTCGGTCGCGGAGATGTGACACTATGGTCCTTATGGATGCGACGGCGCGTCCTACCGCGGGATGAGGCCCGGTTTCAACCACAGTTACCGCGGAATTTCGCCTCGCACTTGCGAGAAGTAAAGCCGGTTGCCGCGGCAACCGGCTAGTTCGCCGTCATGGTTTCCTTCACCGCGGCGACCAGCTGCGTCAACGTGAAGGGTTTCGGCAGGAACGCGAACTGCTGGTTCTCCGGCAGGCTCTTCTCGAAGGCGTCCTCGGCATAGCCTGAGACGAAGATGATCTTCAGCTCCGCGTTGCGGCTGCGCATTTCCTTCAGCAGCGTCGGGCCGTCCATCTCCGGCATCACGACGTCGGAGACGACGAGATCGACAGCGCCGTTCTTCTCCTCGAACGCTTCCAGCGCCTCGACGCCGTTCGCCGCCTCGATCACGCTGTAGCCGCGCGAACGCAGGCCGCGCGCATTGAGCGAGCGCAGGCCGTCCTCGTCCTCGACCAGCAGGATGGTGCCCTGCCCGGTCAGATCCGGCTTCGGCTTGGCGGCTTCCGTGGCGGCGGCGGTTTCCATGGCCGCACCGTTGCCGGCCTGGGCCTCAGGTGCGACCTCCTGCTCCTGGCGATGCCGCGGCAAATAGATCCGGAACGTGGTGCCGCCGGCCGGCACGGAATCGACATAGACGAAGCCGCCGGTCTGCTTGACGATGCCGTAGACCGTGGACAGGCCGAGGCCGGTGCCCTTGCCGACTTCCTTGGTCGAGAAGAACGGCTCGAAGATCTTGTCGATGATCTCGGCCGGAATGCCGGTGCCGGTGTCGGCGATCTCGATCTTCACATAGTCCGCCGCCGGCATGCCCTTGTTGGCGAGCTGGGCGGCCTCCTCGGTCGGTACATTGGCGGTGCGGATGATCAGCTTGCCGCCGTCGGGCATCGCATCGCGCGCGTTGACCGCGAGATTGACCACCACCTGCTCGAACTGCGAGACGTCGACCTTCACCGGCCACAGGTCGCGGCCATGCACGAGGTCGAGCTTGACCTTCTCGCCGATCAGCCGGCGCAGCAGCATGGTGAGGTCGCTCAATGCATCGCCGAGATCGAGCACCTGCGGCCGCAGCGTCTGGCGGCGCGAGAATGCAAGCAGCTGCCGCACCAGCGTCGCGGCGCGGGTGGCGTTCTGCTTGATCTGCATGATGTCCTGGAACGACGGGTCGGTCGGCTTGTGCGCGTTCAGCAGGAAGTCGTTGGCCATCATGATGGCCGACAGCACGTTGTTGAAGTCGTGCGCGATGCCGCCGGCGAGCTGGCCGACCATCTCCATCTTCTGCGACTGGTTGATCTGGTTTTCCAGCGCGCGCCGCTCGGTGGTTTCGAGCATGTAGACGATCGCGGTCTCGGCGTCGCGCTCGTCCTTCTCGACGGTGGTGACGAAGAACTGGGCAAAGCGCTCCTTGGGCCCGTCGAGCATCACCTCGACCGGCGCGATGTCGCCCTGGCCCTCGGCCGCCTGGTTGATCGCGGCGATCAGCAGGCCGCGGTCGCGCGGATTGACGGCGCGGAAGATCGACTTGGCGGCGCCGCCGTCGCCGTTCAGGCCCTGCGCCAGCTTGGCATAGCGCGCATTGGCGCCGACCACATTGCCGCCGCGATCGACGGTCGCGATCGCCATCGGCGTATGGTCGAAGAAGCGCATGAAGCGCACCTCGGCGGCGCGCTCCGGATCGGAATGCTCGTCGCGGGCGCGGCTAATTACCAGCGTGCGCGAGGCGCCCGCCGCGCCGTCGGAGCCGAAAGCGAGCTTGTGATAGAGCCGCACCGGCACGGTCTTGCCGCCGCGCATCCGCAGGTCGATGTCGAACACCTCGGTCTTGACCTCGCCCGGCACCGCCGCAATCGAGGTCAACAGCGCCGCGCCGTCGCCCGAGACGATGTCGGTCAGTTTCAGGCCGCCCGAGCCGATCTCGGCCAGATCGTAGTCCAGCCAGTTGGCCAGCGTGGCGTTGACATAGGCGATCTCGCCGGCCGGATTGACCGAGAAGAAGCCGCATGGCGCGTGATCGAGATATTCGATCGCGTGCCGCAGCTCCTGGAACACGTCTTCCTGGCGCTCGCGGTCGCGGGTGACGTCGGCGATCGACCAAACCGCATATTTCGCATCGCGCTTGCCCTCGCCGAGCGGGCGTACCCGCAGGCGCAGCCAGCGGCCCTGGCCGGCCTCGTGACCGGCGAGGCGGACCTCCTCCTGCTGCCGCTTGCCCTCGCGCGCAGCCTTCAAAAGGCGGAACACGGCCTCGGAGACGTCGGGGTTGCCGATGAAGACGCGCTCGACCGGACGGACCTCCTGCGGCCCGGCCGCGCCGGTCAGCGTGAGATAGGCGGCGTTGGAATAGACCACGTGGCCGCGGGAGTCGGTGACGACGAGCCCTTCCTGGGCCTGGTCGGCGATCCGCGCCATCACCGGATCATCGGTGGCGCGGTCGGAGAAGCGGATGATGCCGGCGGCAAGGGCGAACAGGTTGAACAGCCCGACGGTGGCGAGCAGCGCCAGCACGCCGAGAATATAGGGCTGCGCCTCGGTGCGGCCGATGGTCATCAGCCAGACCGCCACCGCGACGATGCCGGCGGCGATCAGGACCACCAGCAGGATGCTGCCGTTCCGCCGCGCTGGCCCGTGGGCCACGAAAGGCTCGGTCACGGAAGGATCGTTGCTATCGGCGGTCATCTGGAGAGACATGGCTCGTCTGCATCACGAAGGCGACCGGCCGGCCACCTCGCCCCTGAGTGCCTGAATCGGACCCGAAAACGCAAGTCCAACAGGCGGCAATTTCGCAAGTTACGCGCATTTCAAGCGGGTTTTCCGCCCCTTACTGCCGCAGGCCGGACAGGCCGCGCCTCAGCCGCATCACGTAGCCGATGATTTCGGCAACCGCGTGATAGTGCTCGACCGGGATCTCCCGGTCGAGCTCGACCGTCGCATAGAGCGCCCGGGCCAGCGCCACGTTCTCCACGATCGGAATGTCGTGCTCCTTGGCGATCTCCCGGATCTTGAAGGCAAGATTGTCGACGCCCTTGGCGACGCAGATCGGCGCCGACATGCTGCGGTCGTAGGCCAGCGCCACCGAATAGTGGGTCGGGTTGGTGATGATCACCGAGGCCTTCGGAACCTGGGCCATCATGCGCTTCTTGGCGCGCTGGACCCGCAATTGCTTGATCCTGCCCTTGACGTGCGGGTCGCCTTCCGACTGCTTGAACTCCTCCTTCATCTCCTGCAGCGACATCTTGTGACGCTCGTACCAGGTCCGGTACTGGAAGAAGTAATCGGCGATCGCGACCGCAGCGAGGATGGCGACCACCGCCGCCAACAGGTGCACCGTCATGCCGGTGATGGCGGGCAGTAGCTCGGCCGGATCGACCCGCAGGAAGGATTCCATCCGCATCCGGTCGGGCCACAGCACCGCGACCATCACGGCGCCGAGCGCAATCAGCTTGAACAGGCCCTTCAGGAAATTCGCCACCGCCTGCTTGCCGAACAGCCGCTTGAAGCCGGCAGCCGGCGAGATCTTGGAGAATTTCGGCTTCAGCTGCTCGCCCGACCACACCAGCTGATGCTGCACCATGTTGCCCGCGATCGCGGCCAGCGCCAGCAACAGGAACGGCACGCCGATCGCGGCGACCACCGCGTAGCCGAGCGACTGGGTCAGCGCCAGCAGGCCGGCGCCGTCGGTGCGGATCATCCATGAACTAGCGATCAGGTTGCGCAGCGGCATCAAGATGCCGCTGCCGATCGAGCCCGAGAAGGTCGACAGCACCAAGGTGCCGCCGGCGATCACGAACCAGGTATTGACCTCCTGGCTCTTGGCAACGTCACCTTTCTCGAGGGCTTCATCGAGACGTTTTTGCGTAGGGTCTTCTGTTTTGTCTTCGGTATCGTCCGCCACTGCTTCTCCCCCTAATTCATCGGAGCGAGCTGGCGCATGACGCCGAGGAAATAGTCGAGATAGGTGTTCATCATCGCGGCGAGCACGACGCCGAAGATCAGGAACCCGACCATGATCGAGAGCGGCACGCCGACGAAATAGACCTGCATCTGCGGCATCAGCCGCGCCAGCACGCCAAGCCCGATGTTGAAGACCAGGCCGAACACCAGGAACGGCGCGGACAGCTGCAGGCCGATCTTGAAGGCGGCGGAGAAGGCCGAGGTCGCAAGCGCTGCGACATCGCCGGTCGGCATGATCTCGCCCGGCGAGAAAATGCGGTAGCTCTCGCTCAGCGCCGCAATGACGAGATAGTGGCTGTCGGTCGCAAACAGCAGCGTGAGGCCGAGGATGGTGAGGAAGTTGCCGATAATCTGGCCCTGCTGCCCCTGGGTCGGATCGACCGCGGTGACGAAGCCGAGGCCGAGCTGCTGCGCGATCACGGAGCCCGCGACGTTGAGCGCCGACAGCGTCACCCGCGCGGTCGCGCCGAGCACGATGCCGATGATGAGCTCATGCACCATCAGGACGCCGAGCGAGGAGATCGACGTCAGGTCGACATGATAGGCGTTGCGATGCAGGGGGAGGATGATCAGCGTCAGCAATAGCGCGATCGACAGCTTGACCCGCGCCGGGATGTTGCTCTCGCCGAAACCGGGCAGCAGCATCACCATCGCGCCCACGCGCGCGAAGACCAGCACGAAGATCGCGGCCAGCGCCGGCAGCAGGGAGACATCGATGCGCATGACTGCGGCATTAGTGCATCAACCGCCGATGATTCGCGATGAAATCCGCATCATGTGGCTACTGAGCGAGTCCGCCATGAACGGCAGCGCCAGCAGCAATGTGACGAAGATCGCGAGGATCTTCGGCACGAAAATCAGGGTCTGCTCCTGGATCTGCGTCAGCGCCTGGAACAGCGACACCACGACGCCGACCACGAGGCCGACCACCATCAGGGGCGACGACACCACCACGATGGTCCAGATCGCATCGCGCGCCACGTCGAGGGTTTCGGGGCCGGTCATTGTTGAGTTCTCGCTGTCAGTTGTTTGCACCGTCGTTCCGGGGCGATGCAAAGCATCGAACCCGGAACCTCGAGATCTTTGATGTGCAATTGCACATCTGAGGCTCGATGCTGCGCATCGCCCCGGGATGACGTCGCAAGCGACGTCAGATCGGCATCTTCATGATGTCTTCATAGGCCTGGATCACGCGGTCGCGCACCGAGACCAGCGTCGACACCGCAACGTCGGTGTCGGCGACCGCCGTCACCACATCCATCACGTTCGCCTTGCCCGAGGTCATCGCCATGGTCTGCGCGTCGGACTTCTTGCCCGCCTCCAGGACGCTGCCGACGGAGTCCTTCAGCAGCGCGCTGAAGGATGGGCCGGCGACGGCCTGCCCGGCCTTCTCGGCGCCGCCGCGCTCCATCATCTTGGCGAGATTGGCGTAGGCGTTGGCGGCGACTGTCGGTGAAGCCATGATTTACGTTCCCTGTTCTTGTTGCGTCAGGACTTGAGGATGTCGAGCGTGCGCTGGATCATCCGCCGCGTCGCGCTGATGATGTTGAGGTTGGCCTCGTAGGAGCGCTGGGCGTCGCGCATGTCGGTCATTTCGACCATCGCATTGACGTTCGGATATTTGACGTTGCCCGAGGCGTCCGCCGCCGGATTGCCCGGCTCGTGCTTGACCCGGAACGAAGACTGGTCGGGGCGGATCCGGCCCAGCGCCACGACCTGGGCGTCGAGTGTGCGATCGAGCGTGGAGGAGAAGGTCGGCACCTTGCGGCGGTAAGGGTCGCCGCCCGCGGTCTGCGCCGTCGAATCGGCATTGGCGATATTTTCCGAGATCACCCGCATGCGCCCCGCCTGCGCCCGCAGGCCTGAGGTCGCGATGCTCATCGAGCGGGCGAAATCGCTTGTTCCATCTGCCATGGGATCCTCCTGCCGCCGTCAGGCGGGCTAACCCTTGCTCTAGCCCTTGCCGATCGCAGTCTTCAGCAGATGCAGGCTGCGGCTGTAGAGCGAGGTGACGGCCGCATAGTCCATCTGGTTGGCCGACACTTTCAGCATCTGCTCCTCGAGATTGACCGCGTTGCCGGCCGGACGGGTCTGGAACCCGCTCTTGCCGCGATCGTTGTCGAAGCTGTCGGGCGCGCCGGACGCCGCCATGTGGGTAGCGCTGGTCTGCATCATCGGCAGCGTCCCCACGCCGCCGCCAACCGTGGCGCCGGCCCGGTCGAACTTCGGCTCGGCCAGGTCCCGCGGCCGGAAGTTCGGCGTGTCGGAATTGGAAATGTTCTCGGCGAGCACCCGCTGGCGCTCCTGGTGCCACTGCATCTTGGTGCGCAACGCCGACAGGATCGGGAGATCGTTCATGGCCATCGCCGCGGCTCCGTTAACCTCAGGGCTCTTCCGAGGTAGGCAGAATTTGCCCGGTGTATGGTTAACGGGTGGTTAAAATGCCGGACGGATCCGTGGAGAACGCCGCAACTGCGGCCTGCGAGCGCATTTTCGCCACGAATGCTGCGTTAACCAGCACAAACCAAGACAGCGTGGGGCGCTGAGAAGTCGTTTTGGGACAAGCGATTCTTGGTTTATTAATAGAACAGTGGGCTGCAAGCCGCTGGGAATTAAGAAATAAGGCGAATCTCGGGCGCGATTCGCTGCGCAAACCGCACCTATCAATCCGCGCCCGTTGATGGCGAAAGCTGAGGAAGGCCAAGATGGCCGGGGACTCCAATATGCAGGTCATTACATTCGTCTTGGCATTCGTTGTCGTGCTGGCGCTGATCGGCGTGACCGCATGGCTCGTCCGCCGCTTCGCCGGAAACCGCCTCGGGGCCAACGCCAACCGCGGGCGCATGCCGCGCCTGGCGGTGATCGACGCTGCCGCCGTTGACGGGCGCCGCCGCCTGGTGCTGGTCCGCCGCGACAACATCGAGCATCTCCTGATGATCGGCGGCCCCACCGATATCGTCGTCGAGCCGAATATCGTCCGCGCGATGCCCGCGCGCGATCAAATGTCGACCCGCCCCGCGGTCGCAGCCGATGCCGCGCCGCCGCGCGTGGCGCCGCTTCCGGATGCAGCCTGGAACGAGAGCGAAGCCGCCCGCTCCGACAATTTCGACCTTCCCGAGCCGGAGCTGCCGCCGCGTCAGACACGGCCCTCCTTCGCCGACGAGCTGCGCCGGCCCGCGCCGCCGATCGCCGAGCGTCGCAGCGATCCGCTCGCGGGCTTCACGCCCGAACGCGGCGAGCCGCGGCCCGATCCGATGCCGCCACGCCTGCCGCCGCGCTCCGAGCCGGTCGTCCCGCGTCCGCCGCGCGGCACCGCCGAGCCGCCGAAGGCGCCGCCACCGCTGCGCACAACCGAGCGCGCCGTGACGCCGCCGCCACCGCCTCCCCAGGCACCGCCGCCGGCTGCAACGCAGGCGCCTCCGGCTCCGCCGCCTCCATCGAACGCCGACGCCAATCTCGCCGAGATGGCGCAACGGCTCGAAGCGGCGCTGCGCCGCCCGGCCGGCGCCGGCGAGACCGTCGCGCCGCCGGTTGCGCCCGAGGCGCCGCCGGCGCGCCCGCAGCGCAGCGAGCCGCCCGCCCCGCCCGCCAGCGGACAGAAGAGCGGGTTCGAAAATCTCGAGGACGAGATGGCCTCGCTGCTCGGCCGACCGAAGAATCCTTCGTGAGGCCAGGGGCAGTCCCGCGTAGAGTTTTTTTCATCGCTGTCCTGATCGCCGCCGGATCCCTCGCTGATCCGGCGGTGGCGCAGGATATCAGCATCAATCTCGGCGGCGGCAATGGCGGCGTGACCGAGCGCGCGATCCAGCTGATTGCGCTGCTGACGGTGCTGTCGATCGCGCCGTCGATCCTGATCATGATGACGTCGTTCACGCGCATCGTGGTCGTGCTGTCGCTGCTGCGCACCGCGCTCGGCACCGCCACCGCGCCGCCGAACTCGGTGATGATCGCGCTTGCGATGTTCCTCACCGCCTTCGTGATGGGGCCGGTGCTGCAGAAATCCTATGACGACGGCATCAAGCCGCTGGTCGCCAACCAGATCGGCGTTGAGGACGCGTTGCAGCGCGCCTCGGTCCCCTTGCGCGGCTTCATGCAGAAGAACGTCCGCGAGAAGGATTTGAAGCTGTTCATGGACCTCTCGGGCGAGCCGCCGCCGGCGACGCCGGAGGAGATGTCGCTGCGCATCCTGGTGCCGGCCTTCATGATCTCCGAGCTGAAACGCGCCTTCGAGATCGGCTTCCTGCTGTTCCTGCCGTTTTTGATCATCGACCTCGTGGTCGCCTCGGTCCTGATGTCGATGGGCATGATGATGCTGCCGCCGGTAGTGGTCTCGCTGCCGTTCAAGCTGATCTTCTTCGTGCTGGTCGACGGCTGGGCCCTGGTCGCCGGCAGCCTGGTGCAGAGTTACGGCGGGTAGCGCCCTGCGAAACATTCATGGCCCGTCAGCTGGATCGGCCACACCGTTGCACTATCATGCGCGGCACCGCATCCAGGGAGCCGCGCCGTGCAGCAGCCATTCGACCGCGCCGCAGAAGATCTCGGCAACGCCATCCATCTCGAACATGTCAACGTGCAGGTGCCGGACCAGCGCCTCGCCACGCTGTTCTACGTCGCCGGCATCGGGCTGACGCGCGATCCCTATCTGATGGTCTCCGACAGCAACATGTGGGTGAATGTCGGCCGCAGCCAGTTTCACCTGCCGAGCGGCCGCCAGCAGGTGCTGCGCGGCCACACCGGCATCGTGATCGCCGGGCGGCAGGCCCTGCTGCAGCGGCTCGCCGCGGTCGCGCCCAAGCTCGAGGGCACCGCGTTCAGCTATCGCGAGCGCAACGATCACGTCGAGGCCACCTGCCCCTGGGGCAACCGGCTACGCTGCTTCGAACCGGACGCCGAACGGTTCGGGCGCATCGCGCTCGGCATGCCCTATGTCGAGTTCGAGGTGCCGCGCGGCACGGCTGAGGCGATCAGCCGGTTCTATCCTGAGATCATGGGCATCCCCGCCAGCGTCGTGAACGGCGACGACGTCGTCGCGCGCGCAAAAGTCGGCAAGGATCAGTATCTGCAATTCCGCGAGAGCGACACTGCGCAGGGCGAATTCGACGGCCATCACATCCAGATCTACATCACGGACTTCTCGGGCCCCTACCGGCGACTGCGCGAACGCAATCTGGTCTCACGCGAGGACAATCAATACCAGTACCGCTTCTGCGACATCGTCGATCCGGCCGACGGCCGGCATCTGTTCACCGTCGAGCACGAGGTGCGCAGCGCTACCCACCCGATGTATCTGCGGCCACTGGTCAATCGCAATCCGGCGCAGACCAACCGCACCTTCGCCAACGGCTACGACCAGGCGCCGTGGGCGATGGGGCCGGACCAGTATGACGGCTGAGCGCGCGCTCTTCGGCGTCACGTCATGATCCGCAAATTCCAGCAAACGAGACGACATGCTTCCCTCCCAGCGCCATCTGTTCGATGTTCCACGCGAGGTCTGCTACCTGAATTCGGCGTCCTACAGCCCGCTGCCGCTGAAGACGCTCGAGGCCGGCCGCGCGGCGGTGGGACGCAAAGGCCAGCCCTGGACGATCGATGCAGGCTTTGCCGGCCGTCAGCATGAGCGCGCCCGTAGCGCGGCCGCCCGCCTGATCAAGGCCGCGCCCGACGATGTCGCGCTGATCCCCGCGATCAGCTACGGCGTCGCGTCGGTGGCGAAGGCGCTGAGCATTCCGCGCGGCTCACGCGTCATCGTGCTGGAGAACGACCATTCCTCGCCGGTGCTGGAATGGCACGCCCGCGCCGAGGCGCAGGGGTTCGTCGTCGACACCGTACGCCAGCCCGCCGACGGCGACTGGACATCGGCAGTGCTGGCAACGATCGAGCGGTCAGGCGCGCCGCCGGTCGGCCTCGCCTCGATCTCCTCGGTGCACTGGTCGGACGGCGGCATGATCGACGTCGACAAGGTGCAGGCCGCGCTGCGGCGGCACGGCGCAATGTTCGTCATCGACGCGACGCAGAGTGCGGGTGTCGTGGCGATGGACGTGACGAGGCTCGACCCCGACGCCGTGATGTTTCCGACCTACAAATGGCTGATCGGCCCCTACGGGCGCGCCTTCCTCTATATTGCAAAACGCCACCAGAACGGCGTGCCGCTGGAGCAGACCTCCAGCGGCCGCCGCAACGTGAACTCCGAGAATCCGGTCTATTTCGGCGATCTCGCCTATGTCGACAACGCCACGCGTTACGACATGGGCGAGCGCGATCATTTCATCACGCTGGAGATGGCCTCGATCGGCATGGAGATGATGGCGGAATGGGGCGCCGCTGCCGTCAGCGCGCGGCTCGCGATGCTCAACGAGCGGATCGCGGGCGGCGTGCGTGATCTCAAGCTCGATATGCTGGCGCGCGACCTACGTGCGCCGCACATCCTGAGCCTCGGCATGGCCGGCGGCATCCCGAAGGAGCTGATCGCGCGGCTCGCCGCCGAGAACATCCATGTCGCGCTGCGGCTCGGCCGGATGCGGATCTCGCCGCACGTTTTCAACGACGAGGCCGATGTCGATCGCCTCGTCGCGGTCTTGACCAAAGCGCTGCGCGGTTAGCCGGACTTGTGCCGCAGTCCGACGACGCCGAACAGTTCGATCGCTAACGCGACGGCCACTCCGGCCGCGCCGATCACGAACAGCAGCGCATAGGCGCCGCCGCTGTGCGCGAACAGATACGACAGGCCGTAGGCACCCGCCGCCTGGAACAGTGCGAAGGTCGTGGTGGCCTGCGCCCAGGCTGAACGCTGGCTCGCCGCGGAATGCGGGATCAGCTCGTGGATGCGGCCGATCACCAGCGGCACGATGCCGGGCGTGAAGCCGCCGACGATCAGGCTCGACACGATCAGCACTGCCGGTGACGTCGTCACGGCCGGCAGCGCCACCGCAACCGCCTCGATCAGGAACGCCGCGCGGAGCGCCGCGGCGAAGCCGGCGCGATCGGCGAGGTGTCCCGTGAGCAACGGTCCGACCACGGCGCCAATGCCGTACAGCACCCAGTAATGCGATCCCGCCGCGATCCCCTGCCCAAGCCCGCGGGCGACGAAATCGACCAGGAACACCATGTGCGGCACCAGCGCCAGCGCGTTGAGGCCGTATTCCAGGCAGAGCGCGATCACCAGCGGCGAGCGCAGGCCATGCGACGCGACGGGCTGCTCGACCACGCCACGTGCGGCGGGAGCTTCGGCGGGCCACGCCTTCCAGCTGACCAGTGTCAGCACCGCCGACAGGACGCCAAGGCCGTACCAGGCCTGCTTGACGCCCTGTTGCAGCAACAGCGGCACCAGTGTTCCGGACGCGGCGACGCCGAGGCCAACACCGGCGAAGATCACACCGCCGATCAGGCCGCGCTTGCTGGGTGCGGTATGCGGCAGGATCGCCGTTGCCGCCAGCACCATGATCACGCCGCCACTGACGCCGGCGAGAAAGCGAAAACCGAAGAACCAGATGAAGGAGATCGGCACCGCGCAGGCAAAGCAGGTGATCGCGGCCAGCACCATCATGCCGCGCAGCGCCCACACCGAGCCGATGCGCGCGCCGAGATCGCGGGCGAGCAGCGCGCCGGCGAGATAGCCGGCAAGGTTGGCGGCACCGAGATAGACCGCTTCCGCCGGCGTGAACCACTTTGCGGCGATCAAAGCCGGGATCAACGGTGTGTAGGCGAAGCGCGCCAGTCCGAGCCCGACCAGCGAGGCGCAGAGCCCCGCGGCCGCGGACAGCCACAGCGGCCCGCCCGCATCGCGATCCGGCGCGGCGTGATGATGGCGCCTGTGATGATCGACATTGGCTGACATGGACATCGCAGTAGGCCCTCCGGCCGTTCATGAAAAATGATTAGTTGCGATCGCAGCAATCGCTCGCAGCGATCACGGCTCACCTCTCCCGATCGGGAGAGGTGCACATTCGGTTTGGGGAAAGCCTTCAGCGGGAAGATTTGGACGCCGCAGCGGCAGCGAGCTTCTTGCGATAGTCCAGCGCGGGCAGCCCGCCCCAGCCCCAATTATCGGTATCGACTTCTTCGATGATGACGAAGGTCGACTCCATCGGCTTGCCAAGCACGTCGCGCAGCAGCTCGCTGGCGCCCTTGATCAATGCCGCCTTCTGCTCCGGCGTGGTAGACAACGCCCCCGGCGCCGTCCCCTCACGCGTGACCTGGATGGTGACGATAGGCATGGCACTCTCCGGATCGTGCTCGTTAATGACCGGCGCTCTGGCCGCCGTCGACATGCAGGATCTCGCCGGTGACGAAGCCCGCGCCTTCCAGGAACAGCACGGCGTCGACGATGTCCTTGGCTTCACCCATTCGTCCGACCGGATGCAGCTTGGCGAGGAAGTCGTGCGTCGCCGGCGCGTGCATCAGGGTCTTGATCACACCGGGCGCCACCGCGTTCACGCGGATACCCTTGGCGGCATATTCGATCGCGAGCGACTTGGTGGCGGCGTTCAGGCCGCCCTTGGTCAGCGAGGCCAGCACCGAGGGAACGTTGCTGTTGGCGTGATCGACGAGGCTGGTCGTGATCTGCACGATGTGCCCGGATCCCTGCTTCTCCATCTCCCTGGCGGCGCGGCGGGTGATGTAGAAGAAGCCGTTGAGATTGGTCGCGAGCACCTGCGCGTAGTCCTGGTCGGTGTAGTCGGTGAACGGCTTGGCAAGGAAGATGCCGGCATTGTTGACCAGCGTGTCGATGCGGCCGAAGCGCCCGAGCGCCTGCTTGACGATGCGGTCGGCAACTTCGGGATCGCCGATGTCGCCGGGGACGGTCAGAACGTCGCTGTCGGTCGACGGCTTGATGCTGCGGGAATTGGCGACGACGCGCCAGTTGCGGTCGCGATAGCCCTTGACGATGGCCTCGCCGAGGCCCTGCGACGCACCGGTGACGATGGCAACCTTCTGCTCTGCACCCATGATCTCTCTCCATCTGTTGCTGAAGCGACCCAACGCCGCTTCGATGGAGAGCAAGCTATTTACATCCGCTTTCCGCGCGAATGCCCGCTATTCGGCAGACTCTCTTCCGCGACGCGAACGAATGGCGCCAGCCCTGCTGGCCTCGCGCGACAGCCGCTCGAAATAGCGTTTCAGCCGCGGCGTCGCGAAATCGACGAAGGCGCGCACCTTGGGCACGTCGAAGCGACCCTGCGGCGCCAAAAGATGCACCGGCAGCGGCGGATGCTCGTCGCCGGCGAGCAGGATCTGCAACCGCCCGTCACGGATTTCCTCGGCGATGTGATACGAGAACAGCCGGGTGACGCCGTGTCCTTCGCTGGCGGAGGCCACCGCCGCGCGCACGGTGTTGACGACCAGCCGCGGCATGAACTGGACCGCGCGCGCGATCTTCGACTTCGCGGCCGGCGGGAAGCTCCAGGAGTCGAGCCCGAAATGCGTCATGGCGATGATCTGGTGCTTCGCCAGATCAGCCGGCTCGGCGATCAGCGGATGCTGCGCGAGATAGCCGGGCGATGCCGCGACCACGCGGCGTACCTCGCCGAGCTTGATCGCGATGAAACTGGAATCGGCGAGATGGGCGATGCGCAGCGCGACGTCGATCCCCTCGTCGATCAGATTGACGGTGCGGTCGAGCATCACGAGCCGCACCGACACCGCCGGGTAGTCCGTCATGAAGGCATCGAGCACCGGCCGCAGCAAATCCTCGCCGACCACGACGGGCGCGGTGACGGTCAGCGTGCCGCGCGGCACTGACCGCTCGCCGCCCGCCGAGATATCGGCTTCCTCGAGCTCGCCGAGGATACGACGGCATGCGGCCGCATAGCGCTGGCCGGCATCGCTCAGCTTCAGCGAGCGCGTCGTGCGATGTAGCAGCTCGGCGCCGACATGATGCTCAAGGAAAGCGATCGCCCGGCTGACCGCCGCCGGCGAGCGCCGCAGTTTCCGCCCGGCACCGGCGAGGCTGCCCTCGTCGACCGCCGCAACGAAGACCTTCATGGCGTCGATGCGGTCCATCGATCCCCCCGCTTCGCGGTCGCCGTTACTCCTTCACGTCATACTGCTTGCTGAGATGGTCGCCGATCTGCACCAGCATCGCGACGCATTCGGGATAGCCGGGCCTCGCCACCGTGGCGTCATCGGCGCTGGCGCGAAACTCCCAGCTGTCGCCGTCGTGCAGCACGGAGATGTCGATGCCGTCGGGGCAGTCGGCATGGGCCTTCAGCTCTGCCCGCGCCATCGCGATCAGTTCGGCTTCGGTCTTGATCGGCTTGCTCATGTAACGACGTCCTCCCGGCGCTGTGCAACGGACGCCATGGTTGCCGATTTGACGGCAGGATGTCGAGAGCACGCGTGCGATCACAACCAGTTGCAATTGACAAAATGCTCGTCCCCGGCGAACATTTGGCAGGGTCGATACCACCCGCCGCTTGCACCCCACCCGGGGACGGTGAAGGTATCAAGCCATGTTTCAGGCTTCCTTTGCCCGCACGAACGGGTCAGCAACGCAAGCCCCTGACGCTCTCCGTTCGTCGATGCAAAGGTTGATCCCATGCGCGACTTTCGTGATGCCAAGGCCATGGCGCAGACGCTGCGCGAAGCGCTCGGCGCCAAATCGATCCCCCTCACCCACAGCGACAGCCTGGAGCTGATCGCCAAACTGTTCGGCCAGCGCGACTGGAACACGCTGGCGGCACGGATACAGACCGCCGGCGGATCCGCCGATGTGCCGGCTTCCGCTCCGCGATCGCCGCCGGACGTCGTGCGGCAAGAGATCGCAGTCGCTGCCGCGGTGCTCGACCGCTATGCCGGCTTCTATCAGCTCAGCGAGCAGGCCGTCCTCAGTGTGATGCGCGAGGATCACCACTTGGCTGTACAGCTCACCGGGCAGCGGGCCGTACCGTTCTTTGCGGAGAGCCAGACCGGGTTTTTCGCCAGGGAGGTCGACGCGCAGATCAGCTTTGTCATCGCGGCTGACGGTCAGGCGACGTCACTGATCCTGCATCAAAATGGCGACAAGCCGATGCCGCGCATTGACGCTGCAAGCGCGAAACAGATTGCGGATCGCACCGCAGAGCGTGTGAAGAAACAGTCGCCGGCTCCAGGAACCGAGGCCGCGCTCCGCCGCCTGATCGAGGGGGTCGCATCGGGACAGCCCGACTATGCGGACATGGCCCCCGCGCTCGCCGCGGCGACCCGCGAGCAATTGCCACACCTGCAGCCTTTCCTCGCCGACCTCGGCGCGATCGAAGCCACCCGCTTCCTCGGCGTCGGCGCGCAGGGCGAGGATGTCTACAGTGTGCGGCACGCCAACGGCGCCTCGCATTGGCGGATCGCGCTCGACGCCACCGGGATCATTTCGACCGCGTGGGTGTCTGCCGGGCCGTGAGCGCCAGCGCGGCTACGGCGCCGCGCTGGCGCGGCGCTCGCCCTTGATCGCCGGCAGCGCGCTCACCGGCGCGACCTTCGGCTTGTCAGTCACCGATCCGGTCGCGACCGGATCGGGCAATGGCGCGCGGGCGGTGGCGTCGGGGAAGCGGGTCTTCATCTCGCGGATGAAGCCGTCGAGCGTGTCGACGCTGGCGGCCATTCGCGCGATCTGGGCGAATTCGGCGCTGGACGTCGCCACCGGCTTGCTGGCCGAGTCGAAGGCGAGCTTGTCGGCATCGCCGGACATCAGCGGCGCGTATTTCTCGCGGAACCGGGACAGCCCGATGGCGTCCTCGGCAAGCGCGTAGCCGACCACGGCGCGGATGATATCGGCCTTCTCGCCCGGATTGAGCGGGGTGAAGTCGCGCCAGCGGTCGCCATAATAGAGCTCGATCTGCTCGGACGCCTCGCGCCAGTGCCGCGACGCCCAATAGATGTCGGAGCGCAGCCGGATTGCCTCACGGCCGGTGATGTTCGAGATGATGTCGAGCGCGAGATCGTGCCGGCCGACGTCGCTCTGCGCGCGCGCCTCGAGCAGCAGCCGCTGCTGGCGCAGCTCGCCGGAGAGATCCGCGATCCGGGTCGAGCGCAGCGCGGCAATGGCGCGGTCGGGCTTGCGGTTCATCAGATAGACCATCGCAAGGCGCGCCGCGACCTGGGCGCGGGCCGCGCCTTCAAGCCGCTTGTCGACCTGGTATTGCAGGAGGTCGGCGGCCTGGTCGAGCAGATCGACACCGACCAGGCGGTCGGCGAGACGGCGGATCATCTCGTCGCCGCGGCGGCCGATCGGCGTCAGTTCGCGATATTCGTAGAAGGTGCCGAGCGCATCGATCGGCGACATCTCGTCGCCCCTGGGGCCGAGGTAGAGCTGCACGAACAAGGCCGAGGCGGCATCCTGCGCCTGGCGCGATTCCGGCGCATTCGGCTGCAGCCGGGTCGCGGCACGCGTCACCGCGAAGGCGTCGGCATAGCGCGCCGTCTCGGCGTAGATCTTCGACAGCACATACAGCGTCTTCAGCTCGATATTGTCGCCGCGCCACAGCATCGACAGCAGCTCGAGCTCCTTCAGCACATCGTCGCGGCCGATCTCGCCGCGCTTCTGCTTGAGCAGCGTCTCCAGCAACCTGCCTTCGGCGGCAGCCTGGCGATCGGCCGAATTGGCGGCGAAGCGATAGGCGTCGAGCGCATCCTTCTCCTGGCCGAGGGCCTCGGCGAGCCGGCCGCGCAGCACCGCAACCGCGGGCTTCAGCTCGCCGGGAACGCCGACCACGTCGAGATCGCTCTTGCGCCGCGCGGCGCCGGCATAGTCCTTGACCTCAAGCGAGGCCTTCATCGAGTCCATGGTGACGATGCGCTGCAAATCGGGCGGCAGCGTCGCCACCGCGAATTCGGCGTTCTTGAACTTCTCGCGCGCCTCGGCCCATTTGCCCTCGCGGGCGAAGGCGAGCCCCTTCCACAATTGGGAATCGTAGCCGTTGCCGATCACGGGATTGGCGAGATCCTTGAGGCCCTGCGCCGGGTGCCCGATCAGGATGCTGGCGACCGCGTGCACCATCACCACCGACGCCGTCTCGCTGCCGCGCTTGCTCTCGGACAGGATCAGATTGGCGACACCATGGGCTTCCTGGTACATGCCGCGCGCCATGTAGAAGTCGGCGAGATCGAGCCGCGCCTGCGGCAGCTGCTCGGCATTGGCCGACGCGGTCGCCGCAATCAGACCGTCGAGCTGCTTGAGGAACGTGTCTGACTGGTTCTTGCGCCACTCGTCCGGATCGAACAACGGCTTCACCGCCGCGGTCGCGCGCTCGGCGGCGACGTCGGCCGATGACAGCGTCAGGCCGCCCGGCCGGCCCAGCATCACCTTGTCGGCGCCGACCTCGGCCTTGACGTCGTCCGCGTTCGGATGAACCACGACGCCGTGGATCGACTCCAGTAGCGAGAGCTCGACGAAATCCTGCCGCTTGATGATGCCGCGGGTCGGCGGCGGCGCGGTCACCACCCAGAGCGTATCGCCGGCGTCGGGATCGACCAGTCTGTGCAGCTGGCCGGGATTGGCGAGCGGTACGCTGACGTTGGCGAGCGAGGGCTCCGAGATGTTGCGCACCACGGTGAGCGGCAATGGCGGCTTCTGCACGCGGTCGGCAAAGGTCAGCGTCCAGCTCACGCCGCGCGAGCGGTCGTCGCTTTCGAGCGACGGCATCTGCGGCCGGTTGAGGCGGAAGCGCACCGCCTGGCCCTTCTCCAGCGCGATCCGGCTGACATCTGATATCAGCGAGCCGGCCTTGGCGCGGACCGGATCGACGTCGATTGCCTCAGCCGTGTCGAACACCATCCAAACCGTGTCGGCGCGGCGGAACAGCGCCGCCGGCGTCGCGCCGGGGAATGAGAACGTCACGCGCAAGCCGTCGCTATCCCGCTGGGCCTCGACCGCGGGCTTGCCGCCGGCACGGGCCTCGGCAGCAGGCGGCGATGGCGCCGCAGCCGCCTTCGGCGCTTCCGTCGCCGGCGCGGCGGCGACAGCGGGCACCGACTTCGGCGCATCGGTCAACGGCGCCGCGTTCTGTTCCGCCACAGAGCCGGCGCCACCCTCGTGCGGCGGGGTCGGCACAGCAGCGTTCTCGGCGTTGGCCGCAGTTGCCGCCGCGATTTTCGGCAGCTCGGGATCGGACGGTTCCGATCGGGGCTGCTCCGTTTTGGCGGGCGCGGCCGCCGGTTGCTCGCTCGTGGCTTGCTCCGGCTTGAGCGGCTCGGAGCGCGGCGGTTCGGACTTGGCAGGCTCGGACTTCGGCGGTTCGGTTTTGGACTGTTCAGGCTTGATCTCGATCTTGGCCTGCTGGGCGATGCTTTCCGACGTCACCGGCGCGATCGCCGCGGCGCCTTTCGGTTTGCCCCGCGTCGGCAACAATGAGCTCAGCGAGGGCTTTGCCGCCTGCTGCTCGTTCTGCTGGAAGGCGACGTCGACGATGTAGTTCTTCTCGTCGCGGAACGAATGCACGTCGACATCGCCCATCAGCGACACGTCGACTGCCGACGTGTCCGTGTCGGCGCGCGCGCTGATCGACGCGACATTCGGTGGGGCGGCGACCTTGGCATCGGCAAGGTCGAAGGTCAGGACCGAGTTGAAGGACAGTGTCAACTTCTGCTCGTTCAGCACCGAGGAGACGCTGACCCCGTCGGGCACCTCGAACACGAAACGGACGAAGGTGGGTTGCACCAGCGCGCGAACCCGCACCGGCGGCTTCTTCCTGGCGGCGTCGGCGGCACGCTGCATGCGCAGCAGGCGCTCGGCGGCGCGGGCGCGCTCGGCAAGCTCGCGGATCACCTCCTGCGGCAGCGACGGCGGCGGGCCGGTCCAGCTGTCGGGCAGGAAGTCGATGAAGATGCGCTCGCCGGCGGTCATGGTGTTGACGGAGACGCGGCGCGCCAGCGACAGACGGATCGCCGAGCCGTCGGGATCGCGGCGCGCGGCGCCGACATAATCGGGCACCGCATCCTGCAGTTTCTCGACGGGGATATCGACCGGACGTTTGAAGCGGATCACGATGATCGAGCCGGCGGTCGTGACCTCCGACTCGACATCCTCCTTCAGCTTCAGCACCAGCCGGGCATAGCCGTTCGCGGCGGAGAATGTCGCCTCACCTGGCACCGCGTCTTCGGCCCGCGCCGCAGTCGGATAGGTAAGGGTTGTAAGCGCAAGGGCGGTGGCAAGCAGGCACAGACGCGCGGTCCGCGCCCAGGCGCGGCCTAGCGACCATGTTCCAGCGGCAGCCGTTCGCGCCATCTCGAAACGTTTTCTCGGGACCCCAGCCATACCAAGCGCGAAGCGCCCTCGCCCACGCTTCCCGATGTTGGATCGGGCGGCGTTAAGGAGCTGTTAACGTCAACGGATTGTTTCGGACCGGCCCCTGCCACGGAATGACTGTGTACTATAGTTGACAAATCGACCGCGTCGTGTATGATAATACACATGATCCAGGTCGTTCAGACCGACACTTTTGCGCACTGGCTCAACTCGCTAGCCGACATGAAAGCGGTCGCCCGGATCGGCGCACGCATCCGGTGTCTCGAACTCGGAAATCCAGGCGATGTGAAATCGGTGGGCGAAGGCGTGAGCGAGATGCGGATCGATTACGGCCCCGGCTACCGGGTATATTTCACGCGTCGAGGCAAAACCATCGTGCTCCTGCTCTGCGGTGGCGACAAGCGAACCCAAAGCAAGGACGTCAAGGCGGCCCAGAAGATGGTGAAGGAGATTTGAGATGCCGCTCAAGACCACCAAGTTCGACATCAAGGATCATCTGAAGACGCTAGAGCAGCAGATCGCCTATCTCGAAGCGGCGCTGGAAGAGGACGATCCCTCGTTCATCGCGACAGCTATCGGCGACATCGCCAGAGCTCGCGGCGTATCGCAGTTTTCGCGCGAAACTGGCTTGAGCCGCGAAGTGATCTACAAGTCATTCCGGCCCGGCGGCAATCCGACTATTGAAACCCTGAACAAGGCGACAAAAGCGCTCGGTTTGAAGCTGAAGCTTGTTCCGAGCGCCGCCTAGCTGCGCAGATAGCGGCGCGCGCTATCCTCGCAGAATTGGAGTCAGCCAGGGGCCCGCTGCGCGGCTGTGACCGGACAGGAATTGGCCTTGCAACGAGCCTTACTCCGCGCTGCCGGGTACCGTGCGCAAATACGCCACGATGGCATCGAGGTCATCTGAACTGATCCGGGCGTAGTAGTGGTATCCCATCGGTCGACCGAGACGGCTGCCGTCGCGGCTGACACCGTCGGTGATCGCACGCTTGATCTCGTCGTCACTCCATGCGCCGATCCCATTGGTCTTGTTCTGCGTGATGTTGCGTGAAACCGAGATACCCCACGGCCCGGAGAATTTGACGCCACCCGCGCCAAGACTGCTCTTGTATTCTCGTCCCCTCGGTCCAATCGGCGTATGGCACGCCATGCAATGCGCGATCGTGACGAGATAGAATCCCTTCTGCACCTTGTCGCTCATCATCGGTTCGGCGAATGGGTTCTCGCCGCCCGGCGGAACGTTCTCGACTTGAGGCACCTTGTAGATCGGATCGGGCACCTTGTTGTGGACCGGCGTGATCGTACGCAAATATGCGACGACCGCGTCGAGATCATTTTCCGTCAGGATGTGATAGAAGCTGGTCGGCATGATCATCGCGGTATGCACGCCCTTTGGGGTTTGCCCGGTGCGCAGCAGTTTCTTGATATCGGCGTCGCTCCAGCTTCCGATGCCTGTTTCCTTGTCTTACGTGATGTTGGCGGCATGCACTGTGAACGGCGGCTCGTCCCAGTATCCCCCGCCCGAGAACGCCTTCTCCAAAACATCGCCGTTCGGTCCCTTGGGCGTGTGGCAATTGCCGCAAGCCAGAATGCCGTTGACAAGGTAATCGCCCCGCTTGACGAGTTCGGATTGGGCCCATGCCAGATTGGTGGTGGCGATGACGACAAGCATCATGAACAGGCTACGCATATCGGTTTCCTCGAAATTTCTTGGTGATGAAAAATTCAATTTCTGATCGGGCGCAGCTTCGCGCCCGGCACAAGAGCATTCAATCAATCAACTCAAGCGGCGGTCCATGCGATCGCAATCGCGGAAGGCTCCAAAACAGCGAAGTCACGCTGACCTTCCTCACGCCAATGCTAGACCCGCATCAAGCACTTTGGCAATGTCCGCGATGGCCCGGTTGCAATGGCCTTGGCGCCGCCAGCTTTGTTCTTCGCCCTTGCTCCCGCGCCAATGGCAACGCGACTGATTTATCGCGGCGGTGGATGCTCCGCCGGATCAAAGCCCAGCAGCCCAGCGCTGGACACTCCCCGCGATGTTACGGAGGTCCGAGTGAGGTACTCCGAGCTCAGACCGTCGCGACCTCTCGTTCGCCATGCGCCGCTTGCCGCGTCTGCATGCTCTCCCGGACCAGCAACCAGCAGAACAAGATGATCACCGGAGAACCAAAAGGCAGCGGCTTCACGACCGACAGCTGATAGAGGACAGGTAGGTAGAAGACCATCGGCGCGAGAAACGTCACGCCAAGGACCATTTTCGACCAGGCCGGAAAGCCGACCCTCAACCATTCGCTGAGCATCCAGGCCAGCGGCAGCGCCATGATGAGCATGTCGTAGAACAGGCAGAACGGCGTAATCGGGAGGCAGGTGAGCACGATGATCGAGCGTTCAGTCGCAGCACTGATCTTCTGACGCAACATCCAGACCAGCACACACGTCATGCCCAGCGCCACGAGGCCGTGAATGATAAAGGCCGTGTTGACGCCGGCGCCGAGCAGGCGCGCTGTCGCGTACACGCTCTGCAGCAATGAAAACTCGACGTCGCCGTTCTCCAGAGCCTGACGGGCCGAGTGAGAGACGTCGAGGAAGTTGAGCCATGTATCGAGGCCGAACAGCAGCGCGGACAGCACGACGAGCGAAATCGACGACAGGCCTGCCCAGATCAGCGTGCGCCAGCGACCTGTGACGATCAGGGCGATCGGCACGGCCAGCGCCAAATGCGGCTTGATCACCATCAGCCCGAGGATCGCGCCCGCGAGCTTCGGCCTCCGGTCCATGATGTTGAGACCGCACCCAAGGATCGATGCCGTCAGAAAGGCGTTCTGCCCCGCCACGGCATTAAGATAGACCGGCGCATAGGCAAGGATCGCGACCAGGCACCAAGGCGTTCGCAAGATACGCCAGATCACCGCGGCGAACGACGCCGCCGTCATACCAATGAACACGAACAGCGAGGCGAAATACGGCGCGAGCGCGAGCGGCACGCACAAAAGCAGCATCGTCGGCGGATAGAAGAACGCCTCGTAGCCCTCTCGCAGGTATGGAGCTTCCGCGAGCAGATGCAATTCGGGCACATAAACCTCGGCGGGATGCCCGGCCAACACCTGGAGCGACGCGGCCCAGAAGGTCAAAAAGTCCGAGCCGAGCAGAAAGTTATTCGCGCCATAGCCGCCATCGCGGTAAAACAGCAAAAGCGACCTCGCAAGGGTCAGCACCAGCACAATTGCGATGCCACTCACGTATAATCGGGCGCGCGGCGCGGTGAGCCATGGCATGTCTTTCAGCATTGGCAATTCCTGAAACACCACCTTGAGACATAGCGACTTCAATTCCAGAATGACAAATCGGTTGCAACTTAACGCTACCGTTTAAGGCTACCATAACCGGCGTACACTTCTCGGCGTCGATAGGCGTTTGGCTTCGCGGAGACCTCGTCGAGCCCACACCACCGGAGGCGGCGAACATCCGCGTCTGCCAGCCGGCACATGGCGCTGCAGCGCCTACCGGACGGCGCCGGCTTCGGCCTTTGCACGAGAGGATTAACCTCGATCCACCGGGCATCCGCGGAACTTCCAGCGATTAACCCAACGCCGCAGGGAGATCGGCCACTCGCTTGCGCCACCGCCAGTTGCGGTATACAACCGCTTACATTTCAAGCAATTCTTAGTTTCTGGCAGTTTCATGAACGGATTTGGAATGGTGCGCGCCCGTGCGGAGCGCAGCGGATACGACCGTGCATTGGCCATCGCCTGCCTCATCGTGTTGGGCTTTACCCTGTACTGCGTGTTACCGAAAGTCGTTGACGGTACCGGCGCGACCGGGCTCGACTTTTCGTGCTTTTGGAGCGCGGGGAGAATGGCCCTCGATGGCCATGCCGCCACCGCCTACGATTGGCCGCGGTTGCGGCAAGCGATCATTCAAATACATCCCAGCTTGAACGACGCTCCGTTCCCCGTTTACGAGGTGCCGATACCGTTTTTCTACCCGCCGTTTTTTCTCTTTGCGGCGGCACTGCTGGCACTATTGCCGTTTCCGACCGCGTTCTGGATCTGGAGCACCGCAAAGCTGCTGTGCTGGGCGCTCGTTGTTTCCGCCATCCGGCCGCGCTTCGCCGTACTGCTGCTGGCATTCGCCGTGCCGGCCGTCCTGTACGATTTCATCGTCGGCCAAAGCTCCTTGCTGGCGGCATCGCTGCTCGGCGCGATTCTGCTGACGCTGGACCGGCGTCCGATCGTCAGCGGCTTCCTGATCGCGCTGCTGATCTTCAAGCCGCAATATGGCGTCCTGCTTCCGCTCGTTTTGATAGCTACTGGACGCTGGACCGTCTTCATCACAGCCAGTTTGGTGACACCGGTGCTCTTGCTGCTTACCGGGCTTACCTTCGGCTGGGACACTTTTGAGGGGTTCCGTGAGGCCGCCGTCTTCGCAACGACGCAGTTCCATCTCACCGGCACGCTGGCTTGGTACAAACTGCAGAGCGTCTACGGCGTGCTTCGGTTTGCCGGTTTTGGCTATGGATCGGCCATGGCACTGCACGTCGCGGTCGCTGCGGCAGCCGCGACGTGGACGCTGATCATATGGCGCCGCAACGTCAGCTTCGCCGTCAAGGCCGCGTGCCTGCTCGTCGCGACCCTGCTCGTCTCTCCCTACTTCGCGATCTACGATACGGCGCTACTGGCTCTCGCGCTCATCTTTCTCATGAACGCGCCCATGGCCGAACATGGCGCGCTTCTCTCGAATCGCTCCGAACTACGGATCGGGTTCGGCGTGCTTGTCCTGGCGGGGTTTACCTACCCGGTCGCGCTCGTGCCCGTCGGTCCGTTCATGTGCGCGACCCTCATCGCGATGATATGGATGCGATGCAGGCAACCCGGTGTTAAGTCGGATCTGGCTTACGGCTGAGGGGCCACCGCCAATTGACGGACTCTCAGATAGCTCCCATCAATTCGTCTTCGGCGTGAGCATCTTGCCTTCGATCTTGGGAAGATCGTCGGTCGAGGCCGACTTGTCGCCGCCGGCACGGCGGGCGAGTTCGACCGTGAGCCGTTCGGCGGCTTCCGGCTGCATCAGGCCGAGGATATCGGACATCTTGCGCGGCTGGATCTGCGAGGCGATCTGGTAGAGCACGTTCATTTCCAGACGATCGAACACCTTCGCGGCGTCCTTCGGCTTCATGTTCTCGTACATGGTGACGATGCCCTTGAAGCGCGCGGCATCGGCTTCCGCCTTTGCCGCGGCATCGGCATTCGTCTTGGCGTCATTGGCCTTGGCCTCCTCGACCTTGGCCTCGATGCGCTTCTCGGCTGCCTTCAGCAGGCTTTCGCGGATCTCGACCTCGCGCGCGCGCGTCTCGAGCTCCTGGCGGCGCGACTGCAGCCGCTCCAGGATCGCGCGCTCCGACGCCGACACTGGCGCCGGGGCATCCAGGTTGACGACAACGCCATCGGGCTTGGACGGCTCCGCGGCCGGTGCGGCCGGCTTCGGCGCCTCGTCCTTCTTGGCGTCCTTGTGCTCGACCGATCCCGTGATGTCGCCGGGATCGGCCTTGATCTTGCTGTCCACCACCGCCTTGCCGGCGCCGGGGAAGTTGAAATTCTGTTGCGCCCAAGATGGGCCAGCCGGGCCGGCCGGCGGCGTATCGTCGGCGAACACGTAACCGCCATCGAGCACGAGGCCGGCGACCTTCAGCACCATCAGGCCGAAGATCGCGACCAGCACCACGGGCATCACTCTGATGTCACGAAGCAACTTCATGCAGCGAGACCGCCGGCCCTCCTGCGCTCGGTGAAGGCTTCAGCCGCCGCGGCAACCGCGTGCGCGGCCGAGACCCTGGGCGCCGGCGCCACCGGCGCGGCTGCTTGCACCGGTGCCTGCGCGGGCTCGGACGGCCGCGCGGCCATCGCGATCTTGGACAGGCGGCGCACCACGTGGTCACCCTCCGCCAGCTGATTCTTCAGCAGCGCCGACATCTGCGTCGCCGCATCGAGCTGATTGCCGAGGTTCTCGTTGACGTCGCGCACCGCGTGCTTCAACCCGCCGATCGCCCGCTCGGCGATCTCGGTCGCGGTGATCAGTTCGGCGATCGTCGCCTTCAGCGAATGTTCGTCGGCCTTCAGCCGCTGCAGCCGCCTGTTGAGCAGCCAGCAATAGCCGATCGTCAGCATCAGCAGCACGGCTACCAGACTCTCGATTGCTAGTCCAAGCACATGACTCATGGTGCCTCCATCATCTTGGTCCGCTCGTCCGCCTTCTCGAACATCGCGAAGGTGGTTTGGGGTTTACGCAAATTCTTGGTGACGCGGATCGCGACACGGTCGCCGACCCGGCCCATGCGCCCTTCCGTCAGGGTGACGTTGCCGCAGCGCACCGAGACCAGCGCGTCGGAGCGGATATCCAGCGGCAGGGTGTCTCCGACCTTGAGCTTCATCAGCTCCTTCAGCGGAATGTCCGCTTCATAGAGCACCGCGTCGACCGAGATCTCGGCCTGCGCCACTTCGGTGGCGAAATGGCCTTCCCAGATCGGGTCGCGACCGAATTTTTCGCCCATGAACATCTGCAACAGCACGTTGCGGATCGGTTCGATGGTGGCGTAGGGCAGCAGCAATTCGACATTGCCGCCGCGGTCTTCCATGTCGATGCGCAGACGCACCAGGATCGCGGCATTGGCCGGACGGCTGATCGCGGCAAAGCGCGGGTTGGTCTCGAGCCGGTCGATCGTGAAGGTCACCGGCGACAGCGGCCGGAACGCCTGCTCGGCATCCGACAGCACCACCTCGACCAGGCGCTTGACGAGGTTGGTCTCGATCGTGGTGTAGGGCCGGCCCTCGATGCGCAGCTGGGTCTGGCCGCGGCGGCCGCCGAGCAGCACGTCGATCATCGAATAGATCAGGCTGGAATCGACGGTAGCGAGCCCGAAGTTCTCCCACTCCTCCGCCTTGAACACCGAGAGCACCGCCGGCAACGGGATCGAATTCATGTAGTCGCCGAAGCGCACCGAGGTGATGCGGTCGAGCGAGACCTCGACGTTGTCGGAGGTGAAATTGCGCAAACTGGTCGTCATCAACCGCACCAGGCGGTCGAACACGATTTCGAGCATCGGCAGACGCTCGTAGGACACCATCGCGGAATCGATGATGGCGCGGATGCCGGAATGGTCGTCGAGGCTAACGTCGCCGACCGTGAAGCCGAGGAGATTGTCGATCTCCTCCTGCGACAGCACGCGCTCGCCATTGGTGCTCTTGCTGCCGAAGTCGCGGCTGCCGTCCTCGACCATGGCGGCCCATTGCAGCGCCATGTTCTCGGTGAGCTCGTTCTTGGCGGCTTCCGCCGTGGCCGCCGCGGGATCCTCGGAATCGAGCGAGGCTTCCCACTGGGCCGCAATGGCGTCCTGGTCCATCTGGTCGTTGCCGGCCATGGCTTTACATCCACCCCGTCACTGGATCACGACTTCCTTGAACAGCACCGCGTTGACCTGGTTGGGTGCCAGCGCAAGGTTGACGCGCTTGGTCAGTTCTTCCTTGAGGCGGAACAGGCCGGCCGAGCCGTTGAGGTCGCTCGGGCGCAGCTCGCGCATGTAGGTCTGGAACAGGTCGGTGACGCGCGGCAGCGCCGGCTTGATCGCCTCGACCTGCTTCTCTTCCTTGACCTCGAGCACGAGCTTCAGCTTGAGATATTGCACGCGCTCGCCGGGCGCGCCGACCAGGTTGACCAGCATGTCCGGCACGTCGACGAAGCTCGGCGGCTTCGGCGGCGGCGCTTCGGCGTGCTGCTCCTCGCCGTGGCCGCGCATGAAGAAGAACCAGCCGCCGGCGCCCGCGCCGAGCACGACGAGGAAGCCAACGACGGCAATGATCAGCTTGAGCTTGCCCTCCTTCGGTGCGGCCGCGCCCTCGCCGCTGTCCGTCTTTTCCTCGTCCGCCATCGTCCGCTCGCTTCACTCTGAAGGATGCGAACGCGATTTGCCCCAGCCTTGGCCTGAAGACGCGATACAAATGCCGCCGGCGCACACGCGCCCCAATGCCGGCAACACTGGGGTCATAATGGTTAACGGAAGCTTAGGATTTACCATCCACTAGGAAAAAACTGCCGGGCAAACATGGTCAACAAGACCTTTCTGCCGCCCCTTGCGCGCCACGGCCAAACATCTAAGCCGTTCAAATAACACGCCATTCCAAGTTGGCACGGCTTTCGCTGAGAGGACGGCGTAACCTGAGGGTTTGGGAGAACCCAATGGTTACCGACGGGTCCGGCGTGAAGGTTTGGGAGAACCTGCATTCGGATCGCCTCACAGGGGAGAACCACCGATGCAGAATACGCTTCTGGTCGGCCTATCGAAGCAGATGGTGCTGGAACGGCAGATGGATGTCGTCTCCAACAACATCGCGAACATGAACACCAACGGCTACAAGGCCGACCGGTCGCTGTTCCAGGAATATCTGTCCTCGAACGCGCATGAGGACAATTTCGCCTCCTCCGACCGCCGCGTCTCCTTCGTGCAGGACCGCGCGACCTTCCACGATTTCGCGCAGGGTCCGACCGAAGAGACCAAGAACCCGCTCGACGTCGCGATTGACGGCAATGCCTTCCTGGTGGTGCAGACGCCGGGCGGCGAGCGCTACACCCGCGAAGGCAGCCTGCAGATCAACAATCGCGGCCAGTTGGTCACCGCTTCGGGCTACCAGGTGCTCGGCACCGCCGGCCCGATCACCTTCCAGCAGACCGACCACGACGTCTCGATCGCCGCCGACGGCAACATCACCGTGCTCGAGGGCACCTCCCGTCTCGACTCGATCCGCGGCAAGCTGCGCCTCGTCTCGTTCGCGCAGGCCCAGCGCCTGCTGAAGGAAGGCTCCAACCTCTACGCGCCGGGCGAAGGCACGCAGGCGCTGCCGGACACCAAGGCCCAGATCCGCCAGGGCTTCATCGAGAAGTCGAACGTCAATTCCGTCGTCGAGATGAGCCGCATGATCGAGATCACGCGGACCTACACCCAAATCGCCTCGCTGCTGCAGCAGCAGAGCGACCTGCACAAATCGGCGATCGAGAAACTCGCCGACGTGCCGAACTGATCCAGGGGATTGACCGATGCGCGCACTTTATACAGCTGCGACCGGAATGGCGGCACAGGAACTCAGCGTTCAGGTGATCTCCAACAACATCGCGAACCTGCGCACCACCGGCTACAAGAAGCAGCGCGCCGCGTTCCAGGACCTGATCTACGACCATGTGCGCCGGGTCGGCGCGCAGGCCTCCGACCAGAACACCATCATGCCGATGGGCATCGACCTCGGCGGCGGCGTCAAGACCGTCGGCACGCCGCGCATGATGACCCAGGGCACGCTGTCGCCGACCGGCAACGATCTCGACATCGCGATCCGCGGCGAAGGCTTCTTCAAGATCCTGATGCCGGACGGCACCTTCACCTACACCCGCGACGGCTCGTTCCAGATGGACAATCAGGGCCGCATCGTCAATGCGCAGGGCAATTTGCTGCAGCCGACGATCACGATCCCGCAGAACGCGTCCGGCCTCACCATCAATGCGCAAGGCCAGGTCTCGGTGACCCTGCCGGGCCAGACCGCATCGACCAACATCGGCCAGATCGGCCTGACCCGATTCATCAACAAGGCCGGCCTGATGCCGATCGGCGACAATCTGTTCCAGGAAACGCCGGCCTCCGGCCAGCCGCAGGACGGCACCGCCAACACCGACGGCTATGGCGACATGCAGCAGAGCAACCTCGAACAGGCCAATGTCGAGGTGGTCTCGGAAATCTCCGACCTGATCGCCGCGCAGCGCGCCTATGAGATGAACTCGAAGGTGGTCTCCGCCGCCGATCAGATGATGCAGTCGACCTCCAACCTGTTCCGCTGAGGATGATGTCGATGATCGCCCGCTCCCTCCTGATCGCAGCCGCGCTCCTCGCGGTCACCGTGGCGCCGTCGGCCGCGCAAAGCCGCCGCGAGACCATCGCGGTGCCGACGCTGCGCGCCAGCATCACGGTCGCCGACGACATCGTGCGGGTCGGCGACCTCATCGACAACGCCGGCAGCGCCGGCAGCGTCGCGGTCTACCGCGCGCCGGACCTCGGCACGACAGGCACGCTGCCGGTCGCGCAAGTGCTCAACGTGTTGCGCTCGCACCAGGTGATCGGCGTCGATACCCGCGAGCTGAAGGAGATCACCGTCACCCGGCTGGCGCGCACCATCGACAGCAAGGAGATCGAGCAGCAGGTGTCGCGCGCGCTGGAGGGCCGCCACGGGCTCGGCAGGGCCGGCAACATCGCGCTGACCTTCGACCGCGATCCCGGCGACATCCGCCTCGAGGCCACCAATACCGGCGCGATGCAGCCGATCGCCGTGCGCTACGACCCGCGCTCGACGCGTTTCGACCTGACCTTCGAGATCGGCAACGACGCCGGCGCCGCGCCGTCGAAGCTGCGCTTCACCGGAACCGCGATCGAAACCATCGAGGCCGCCGTGCTGACGCGCAATGTGGAGCGCGGCGACGTGCTGAAGGCCTCCGACGTGATCGTCGAGCGCCGTCCGAAAGCCGAGATCGGCAACGACGCGGCGGTGCGCGACAGCGCCGTCGGCATGCAGGTCCGCCGCCAGCTCCGCCCCGGCCAGGCGCTGCGCGTTGCCGACCTCGCGAAGCCCGATCTCGTCACCCGCGACCAGAACGTCACGCTGATCTATCGCACCGCCGGCCTCTACCTGACGATCCGCGGCAAGGCGATGGATGGCGGCGCCGAGGGCGACACCGTCAGCGTGATGAATATGCAGTCGAAGCGCGCCGTTTCCGGCGTCGTCACCGGCCGCGGCGAGGTCTCAATCTCGGTCGCGACCCCGCGCCCGGCGCCGACCGCCGACGCCACCGAATCCAATTCCGCTTCCGTCAAGCTGAGTTCAGTCGCACCAAACGCCGAGTAAAGTTCATGTCCCAGTACCGCATCAACCGCCTCGTCCTGACCGGTGCACTGCTCGCGCTCGGAACGATCGCCAGCGGTTGCTCGTCGATCGACCGTCTCTCCCAGATCGGCGAGCAGCCGAAGCTGTCGTCGATCGACAATCCGACCACCCAGCCCGGCTACAAGCCGGTGCAGATGCCGATGCCGAAGCCCGAGGTCGCCTCCTACAGCCCGAACTCGCTGTGGCGCAGCGGCTCCCGCGCCTTCTTCAAGGACCAGCGCGCCGCGCGCGTCGGCGACATCCTGACCATCACGGTGAACTTCACCGACAAGGCCGCGATCGCCAACGAGACCCAGCGCAGCCGCACCAACTCCGAGGATTCGGGCGTCACCAACTTCCTGGGCTCGCAGACCATCACGCAGCCGAACAAGATCCTGCCCGGCCGCATCCTGACCGCCGACTCCACCGCCTCCAGCGACGGCAAGGGCTCGGTGAACCGCCAGGAAGCGTTGCAGACCAACGTCGCCGCGGTCGTCACCCAGGTGCTGCCGAACGGCAATCTCGTGGTCGAAGGCAAGCAGGAGATCCGCGTCAACTTCGAAATCCGCGAGCTGATCGTGGCCGGCATCGTGCGCCCGGAGGACATCCAGAGCGACAACACCATCGATTCCTCGAAGATCGCCCAGGCCCGCATCGCCTATGGCGGCCGCGGCCAGATCACCGACGTGCAACAGCCGCGCTACGGACAGCAGGTTCTCGACGTGCTGCTGCCCTTCTAACGGCATGATCCAAGAGTGGAAACCGGTTTTCGGAAACGGACCATGCCTGAGTAGGACTTTTACGAGCTCCCACATCTCGTCGCGAACCTAGGCGCGGCGCGGTGTACCAACACGGCCCTCGCTAGCTCCCCTGGCGAGGGTCGTGGCTTTTTGTGACCGGTGGCGTGCGCCGGCGCGATCGCCGTGCACCAGTCCGATACCGCTTTACGAAAGTCCCGCCATCGCCTTGTCGGTTCGTTAACCCTCGCAGCAGCGCGCAGTAGAAGTCCCGGCGCTTGCAACGTAGGGAGACGACAACGCAGGGTTTTCTGTTTGTATGACGGTCATGCAAAGAGACGGACGATATGCGGCGTGGTTCCGGACGCCGCGGGGCGAAGGCACCGGAATAGTCCAGCTTGCAAATGGCAGGATCTCGGGCGGCGACGCCATGTTCATTTATGGCGGCACCTATCAACTCGATCAGGACCGCTTCACGGCGACGCTGACGACGCACCGCTATGCCGACGGCCCGTTCACCACCGTGTTCGGATGCGACGAGGTCGAGGCGCAGCTGACCGGCTCGTTCAACGGCAACCGGGCGGTGTGCTCGGGCACGGCCAAGCAGGCCCCCGGCGTGCTGTTCGAAGCCACCCTGTTTCTGCAGCAACAGGAGCCGGAGCCCGCCCCCGGCCCAAGGACCACGACAACACGCGCGGGTGTGGCGAGGCTGCCGAAGCTCCCCGGCCGGCGCACGACGGTCGTGAGCAGGCGTTTCAGCTAATCCGTCCGCAATCCCGATGGCGTCGCCACCCGGTCCGGCGTACGATCGCGCATGCGCGAAGCGCAGCCCGATCGATGCAGCCGGAAGGAGGAACGCATGTATGCCGCCATCCGTCACGCCAAGGCGAAGACTGGTAGCGCCGAGGAACTCGCGCGCCGGATCAAGGAAGGCGCAATCCCGATCATCAGCGACGTTGAAGGCTTCATGGCCTATTACGTGGTCTATGCCGGCGACGATACCGTCACCGCGATCAGCGTCTTCAACAACCATGCCGGCGCCGAAGAGGCCAACCGCCGCGCGCTGGCCTGGATCGATGACAATCTCGGCCCATTGCTGGTCGGCCAGGCCACCGCGGTTGCGGGTCCAGTGATCGTGCATACCAAGGCATAACGGCCGCAACCGGGTTGCGGGTCCGGTGATCGTGCATACCAAGGCATAACGGCCGCAACCGGGTTGCGGGTCCAGTGATCGTGCATACCATAGCCTGAAGGCCGCAACCGGCAAACTTCGCCCGGCAAAAGCTGCCGGCTGCGCGTCGTGCGCGCGTGGCGGCGTCGCGATCCCGTTGAAATCACGGCTGCAACGGATGGCACGCCATTTGCTCCACGATTGCAGCATTGCAATGGGGACTGCGCGCGCAGATGACGTCGATCTCGGCCCTTGGATCGGTCACCGCCAGCATGACGACTGGCACATTGAAGAAACCGCTGACCGCCGACGCCACCGGCGGCAGCTCGCTCGGCGACACCGTCGAGCAGAAGTTTCTCAAATATGCGCAGATGAGCCCGATGGACCGGATGCGCGCGAACATCCTCAAAAGCATGGGCATGTCGGAAGAAGATCTCAAGAACATGACGCCGGATCAGCGCGCCGCGGTCGAGCAGAAGATCAAGGAGCTGATCGAGCAGGCGTTCCAGAAGAACGCCGGCAAGGCCGGCCAGGCGGTCGACATCTCGGCCTAGCTTGCCTGCGCGGGAGCGCGACGGCCGCATTCACGCGTCGGGCCTGTCGCTCAGGACAATGAAGACCTTGCCGCCGAAGTCGTATCGCGCGACCTCGCGCATGCCGAGCCGCAGATGCGCCTTGAGCGAACGCGGGTTGTCTTCCCTGATGAACAGGATTGCCTCGCGGCCGGGGAACGTCGCCTGAAGCTTCGCGTACAACGCATCCAGCACGCCAAGGCCGCGCGCGTCCCGCGAGACGCACACCGGACCATAAACATACGCATCTGCCCGCCCCGGCCAGGCCTTCAGCATGGCCTGCACCGGCGGCGCCTCGCCATATCCCTTCTCCGACGTCAGGAGCGCGCCGAGCAGTCTGCCCTCATCGTCGGTCGCGACGACGATCGATTGCCCGCTTGCAATGCGCGTCTCGATCACGTCGCGCGGCCATTGCCCGAGCAGCATGCCACCGTGCTCCCCGTTGTTGGCCGTCAACAGCGCGGAGATGGCGTCCGCATCGGACAATGTGGCGAGCCTGGTCTTGATCATCGCGGATGGATCGCGAGCACCATGGCGGCGCAGCTCACGCCTTCTTCTTTGCGGTCGCGCGGGTACCTGCGGCCTTCTTTGCCGGCTTCTTCGCAGATTTCCTGGATTTGGCCTGGTTGAGTTCGATCGCAGCACGAATGAGCGTCTTCAGCGCAGGGGCGTTGATCTTGTCGCCCTCGAACAGATCGATCGCGCGCCGCGCATTGCCCTCGAAGCCGGTGTTGAACAGCTTGTCGGGGTCGGGCAGCTGCGCGCCATACATGAAGGTCAGCTTGACCTTGCCCTTGTGGGCGTTGCCGACCGCAATGATGCCGTCGCGCGACCACACCGGGCTGCCCATCCACTTCCACTCCTCGATGATCTCAGGATCGGCGGCGAGGATGCTCTTGCGCAGGCTGGCGAGCGTCTTGCCGCGCCAGTCGGTGAGGTCCTCGATCATCCGGTCGATACGTTCCGATGCCGTCATTGCTGTCTCTCGCGCCTCATCCGCCCCAAGTCGTCACGTCAAGTCGTCACGTCATGCAATCACACTTGGGACGCGGACGTCGATCCCCCATGCTGACGCCGCGGCGACAGATATGGCAACGCGAACAGATAAAGGCCGCTGAGCAGCATGAAGATCAGCGGGAACAGCGCTAGCAAGCCGATCCAGACCGCCTGCTGCTGCAGGACCATGGCGACGATGTTGATGATGACGGCGACCGTGAAGGCGATCGAGAGCCAGCGGTGCGATTGCCGGATCCAGTTGTTCCAGTTCAATGTGACCTCCTGTTGGTGAGTGAATGATCCAGCGGCATTGCGGGGAGCTCGCGACAAATTGCAGAGCAATTTTGCGCTGAAGCGACGAAGCAATCCATCTATCCGTGTATGCGGCACGATGGATTGCTTCGCGGAGCCTGTCATCGGGCGGCGCTATGCGCCGACCCGTTGGCTCGCAATGACGAGAGAGAGAGACCGTCAACCTTGCCGCGCCATCAGCTGATCGAGATTCTCGAGGAACTGCTTCCATCCGGCATGAGCGCCGCCATAGGCCTGCTTCTGATGCGGCTGGAAGCCGGACTGCTCGACGCGCAGATGGGTGCCGGTCGCCGTCGGCGTCAGCGTGAAGACCACAACGCTCTCGAGATTGTAGGCGGCATCCGCATGCACGAAATTCCAGGTGTAGGACAGCGTCCTGTGCGGCTCCACAGCGAGCACCTTGCAGTCCAGCACGCCGCCCCACTCGCCGCGCAGGTTGAAGCTGTGCCCGACCTCGGGCTTGAAGTCGTTCTTCATCAGCCACTCCTCCATCAGATGCGGTTGGGTCAGCGCGCGCCAGAGCTTTTCCGGCGGATGAGGAAATTCACGCTCGACGATCGCGGAACGCGTTTCAGCGGTGGTCTTGTTCATTGGTCCATCCTTTTGAGGAGATCTTCGAGGTGGTCGAACCGGTTCTGCCAGAAGCCCGCCATCTGGCTGGTCCAGTCGATCAGCGGCGCCAGCGCGCCGAGTTGCGCGCTGTAATGGGTCTGCCTGCCTTCATGGCGGTCGCGCACCAGCCCGGCCTGCTTCAGCACGCCGAGATGCTTCGACACCGCCGGCTGCGAGATCCTGGCGCGGGCCGTCAGCGCGCCGACGGTCTGCTCGCCCTCGCGGCACAGGCGCTCGAAGATGGCCCGGCGGGTCGGGTCTGCAAGGGTTCGAAACAGGATGTCGTGAGCGTCAGGCATTTGCGATCAATAACCCATTGGTTATGGATTGACGTATAACCAACCAGCTATGGATGAGTCAATCGCAAACTTCGGCGGCTCGACAGCGGCCGCGCCACCTGAGGCTTTCCGGCGCGATGGCACACCAAGACCGCCCGCGCCTTTCATAACCCGCAGGTTATCCGGTGGCACCGATCGGCCCGTCGGGCAACTCAGGGCGGAACGAAGAGCAAAGCTCGGGCAAATCATGTCGCGAGAATGCGGAAGTTTGACTCACAGATCGCGCAACACATTCCATGTCGTCCTGGCGAAAGCCAGAACCCATTACCCCAAATGAGAGTTGTTGCGCGATGCTGGGGCCACGATCCCGCTCATCATCAAGTGCGGTGGTTATGGATCCTGGCTTTCGCCCATAGGCGCTAAAATAGTTTGATCATAGTCTGATAGTGGCGCTTATGTCTGGGTGGCTCGCGTAGATGTCGCCGGAGAGCGTGACTGGCTCTGCAGA
>NZ_JBUYWT010000050.1:0-58637 GCF_055264925.1 Bradyrhizobium sp. KZN70725 | reverse complement strand
CTGCGATGGCTCGCAGAGCTCTTGCGTGTCATCATCCGAGCCTTCTTCGAGACCGTCCCGGCTCGAAACACCGCTTAAGCCGGGCGCCGGCGCCAGTTCTTCACGAACGACTAAATGATGAACGCTGCGCCGCTTCAGGAGGCCGCATGGGACTGCCCTTGCATCAGCAATGAACTCAGAAAACCCGCTAGCCGAGATATTTTGATGACCAACAGTCACGGCCCACGACCTTATTCTTTGGAGTGCATTTGCGCTAGCCCTAACCAGGTCCATGACATGAGCTTTCACGGTAGGATAAACTGGTGGGGCAAATTGATCGGCCCTAACTGCCACTCGTGCTCTGCGATCTGATTTATTATTGATGTCGAGCTTCAACCTCAATTGTGCCACGAAGCCGATCTGTGAGGCCGACCGACTGCTATTCCGCGCACTCGCGATTTGGACTAGCGCTCGGGGGGCGTGTGCTTGTCTTTGTTCCTATAACGGAGCAACTCACGATAGCCGCCCCGCATTAGGCGGAGCCCCGTCTTGACCAAACGAATGGTTCGGCTGCGCAGATCGTGTGTTTTCCAACCTCGATCGGGAAGCCGCGCCTTGCCAAAAAGGCCGTGCGCGATATTACGATAGCTGTTGCCTTCCAGCCACCCGTCCACTGCACGTAAAGCGAGGATGTGCCGATCCCGAGCTCCGGTCGATTGAGCAAGAGGGGGCGATCCGACGGGACGCCGTTCGAGTGCTAACCAAAATCGATGGGCGGCCCGTAAACGAAGGTCGAAGTGACGGTCGAGCGGCAAGTCGACGGCCAGCATTGATCCAATCGGCGGGAGTTCTGTCAACCAGAGCCGGTGCTTCGCTCCACCGAGCGGCACGATAGCATGCCATCCGTCCGGCGCTTCACGCAGCTCGCTGCCCGCCAAGTCGACGAACATAGGGCCAGACTGCTCAGACACAATCGAGCCCACCGCTGTGCGGACGATCAGCACGGTCGAAAGCGCCTCAGGCGACCAGAAAACAGCCTGTTTGTCGAATGCTTTTTGCGGATCAGCCGGAAAACGTAAGTCCCCACTTCCGCCGGAAGTGGTCCGTCGCGCTGGAGTGTTTGCTTCTGAGCCAAGACCTGAAGTCCTTTTGATATTCAGCATCGCGCCGCAACCACTCCCAGGCCATGTCAGCCGCTTCTGCCTGCTTGACTTGATGGTATGCGCTCTCTGATCTCCAATCGGCACCTGACATCGCACAATTTCCCCGCATGCTCCGAATGCACGTGCAAGGTAACCGCAGGGTTGTGACGATTTGTGGTTGCAGCCTCGCACTATCCAACTTCTGATGCATTTTCACGATGGAACGATTGACTTTTTCGATTTGGATGAACTCACATCCGCTTAGCCACTGTCACTCTCCCCATCTCGGTAGTTAGGTGCAGGTGATCGCGAGGCTTGACGCGCGGCTTGCTCTCAGCGGATCGGAACAACGCCTATCAACAGGCTTCCCGAGTACGAATACGAAGAAATGAGCGCGTGGAATAATGACGACGCAGAACAGGTAATGTCTTTCACTCACCAGCCTCATAACTTCCAGACTCAGACTGGCTCATTTGGCTGCTAAGGCGTCCGCCTCAGCCGGCCCTCCTGATGTGCTCTGGCTCGCCCGTCAGGATCAACATTGATCAACGAGCGCGCTCTGCGCGGGTCTTCGTAAGAAGGCGACGAGTCGCACATGATGCCCTGCCGATCGGCGCTGAAGGACCTAGCTCTCTACATAGTCGGACTGCCAAATCTTCGATTAATCCAGAGGACCCGGGCGGGTGCGCAGAACTATTGTTCGCGCAGGCAGCGGCGGAGGCATGCAGTATCGATCAGATTTCCCAATATCGACCTAACTCCGGCCCGTCTTGGCCCAACAATTTGGGGCTCGGTCAACTACCAACCCTCGCAATTGATTCACGTGACAGAGAGATGCCACCTTCACCGCGCGGACGTCAGCTGTTCAAGCCCCCGAAGGAATTGGCATGCAAGATCAACCTCAATCTATCTTAGCCAATCGCCCTGAACGTTCCGCTGATTTGTCGATCGCAGAACAGTTGCGGTCCGAGATATGCTCCAGCTGCCAGCTCTCCTTCCTTATGGAAGCGCACGACGGCCTCTCCGCCGCGATCGCCGAGCGCGCGGGTTTCAAGGGGCTCTGGGCGTCCGGTTTGTCGATCGCCTGCTCTCTCGGTTATCGTGACGCGAACGAAGCGTCCTGGAGCCAACTCGCCGACACTGTCGAACGGATCGTGGACTCAACTCGACTCCCCGTCCTCGTCGACGGTGATGGCGGCTTCGGGAATTTCAACAATGCTCGTCTGCTGGCGCGCAAGCTCCATCAACGCGGCGCAGCCGGCGTCACGCTGGAGGACAGCTGCTTTCCCAAAATGAATTCGTTCGTCGGCGATCGGCATCCGCTCGCCGACGTCGACGAATTCTGCGGGCGTCTGCGCGCCGTTAAGGATGCACTGGCCGAGGACTTCGTCCTTGTGGCCCGGATAGAGGCACTGATTGGCGGAAAAGGGATGGATGAGGCGATTATGCGCGCTCACGCTTATGCTGACGCCGGAGCCGATGCAATCCTCATACACTCCCGAATGAGTGCCGCGGATGAGGTCCTTGCGTTTGCACGCGTCTGGCAGAACAAATTACCGGTCGTAATCGTTCCTACGAAATATTACCGAACATCAGCTTCTGTGTATCGCAAAGCGCGCATCTCCACGGTGATCTGGGCCAATCACTCGATGCGAGCGGCAATAACGGCGATGCGCCAAGTCTGTCATCGAATCATGACCGAAGAGAACACTGCGAGCATTGAACCCAAAATTGCAACGCTAGAGGAGATCTTCGAACTGCTAAGATACGACGAACTGGCCCAGGCGGAAGCTCGATACCTACCTGACCGGCGACCCGACGCGTTTTATTCAGACCCAGCAGCGATTGCGTAGGACGATCGACATGAAGCCGTCTGCCGTACAATCCGGCGCAAGGACGCACGATCACTGGCAGCTCGTCCTGGGACCGAAGTTGATGGGCTTCGGCAGCAGTTTCTCGTCCCTCTGGGTAGTCCCAAGCACCGACAACCGTCAATTGATTGATGAACATGCTCTTCAGCTTCAGCAGATTGTCCTTCTGCGCACTGGACAAGTTTGGCCTCGCAGCGTCGATGATGACATGCCCGATTGACGGAGAACATGCATGCTGGCGGAGCGAACGGCCTTCTTTAAATACCCAGACACTGCTGCCGCATTGTCTGCGGTCAGAGCAGTTGCCGCGAGCGGCGACCAAATCATCGATTTGACCAAAGAGGAGATCCAGAGTGATTTAGCGCCAATGGTGCGGGAAGGCACGATCATCGCGATTAATCGCAATAACTGCAATACCGAGATAGAGAACTCGGCGAAGCTCTGCGACGCAATCGCCCGCAGAATTTCCGCCGACACTGGTCAATCCTGGTCGGCGAACGAAGTCGCAATTACAAGCGGCTCCAAACACGCTCTCTTCATCGCAGCTATGGTGCTTCTGAATCCTGGAGATGAGGTACTCATCCCAGCCCCACATTGGAGTTCCTTCCCTGCGCAGGTTCGGTTGGCAGGCGGAGTGCCGATCTTCATCGAGACAAGAGACAACGATTACGTCCCGAAGCTTTCAGATCTGGCCTCGGCGGTCACGTCAAAGACCAAAGTGATTGTGGTCAACACACCGAACAATCCGACAGGCACGATTTACGATTACGATACCCTTGCGGAAATTGCCCGGCTTGCTGCCGACCGAGATCTGTGGATTGTCTTCGATGAATGCTACGGGGCTTTCGCCCATGCTCCCCACACTCATCATTCCCTCGTCTCGGTGGCTCCTGCAGCGCGCAACCGCATTCTAATCGTCAATTCGTTCTCCAAATCTCTGGCCCTAACCGGCTGGCGGATCGGCTATCTCGCCGGTCCAACAGCAGTCATCAGCGCCGCGCTGGCGCTACAACGCGATACGGCCTGCAGTCCAGACGTCATTTCCCAGCATGCACTGCTCCATCATTTGGACTCCGGTGATGGCGCCTTCCAACAGAAACTTCAACGTCAGGTCAGCGAAGCGCGGACGCTGGGGCTGGCGGTCCTCTCGACGCTGAAGTCAATTCCTCTACCGCCAGCTCAAGGCGGATTCCATTTCTATCTCGATCTCAAACAGTGGCGGCGAAGCATCAGGGGGCCCGGCCCGGAATTCGACGCCCATGAGGTCGCCAATGTATTGCTGATGGACGCTGGTGTCGCGACGGTTTCGGGCACGGTCTTTGGCGATCCAGACGGGGTCCGGCTCTCCTATGGAGTTGATCTTGGCTCACTCGACAAGGGCTTGCGGCGCCTGTCCGCAACTTTGAACACGTGGAAATGAAGTCCTGGAGAATTCGCCGTCCTTGGAACTATGAGGGTTCGTACCATGCCCGGATTTCCTCGCCACGCTGTCGTACTTGCAGCGGGCATTGGCTCACGTCTGCGGCCGCTGACAGATCTACGGCCCAAACCACTCGTCGAAGTCAACGGCACGCCAATCCTGCATAACGCCTTGCGGAACCTGCACGCGGTCGGCATCGGGGAGGTGACGATTGTCGTCGGCTACCGCAAGGACGCCATCCAATATGCCTGTGGCAGCCGCTTCGGCGGGGTCGACATCAACTACGTCGAATCGACAGAATTCGATCATACCGGCAGCGCATATTCCCTGTGGCTGGCGCGTGACGCACTGCTTTCGGGAGATTGCCTTCTCCTCGAGGGAGACGTCTTCTTCGAGCAAGATGCATTGCGCCGCCTAATCAGGTCCGCGAGCGATATCGCAGCAGTAGCTCCGTTCGACGAATGGATGGAAGGCTCTACGGTCCTTCTGTCGGATAACGGCTTGATCACGGGTTTCCGAATGAAGCAAACGGCAGCCGATATTGTCCCATCCGGACCGCAGCTTTTCAAAACCATGAACCTGCTAAGATTTTCCGGCGCGACCCTCAAAACGACGATCGTTCCAACCCTAAATGACATCATCGGATCCGGAGCCAGGCAGGGTTACACTGAGGACCTTCTTGGCTATCTGGTAGAGCGGCGCGGCCTTCAGCTTACAGCCGCGCGATGCGATGATCTCAAGTGGTGCGAAATCGACACCATCGAAGATCTGCACATCGCAGAGCGCATCTTCTCACCAGCGCACGGCACTCGCCGATCGCATGACCAGCAGGACCAGTGAGGTGCCAATGCTAAGATACCTTTGGGATCCCGCAAACGCCATCACAACGGCGGGGCTTGTTTTTTCTTCCGTCAGCCTATTCCTCGCTCTGTCCGGAGACCTTGAGCTGTCAGTGGCAGTGGCGCTTTGGGCTGTGCTATCAGATCACCTCGACGGGATCGTGGCCACCCACACGCCGAATCGTGATCCGGGCGCTGCGAAAATGGGCAAGAGCCTTGATGGCTTCGGAGACATTATCTACGGAGCCGTTCTGCCCTCCGCGATCGTGATTCAGCTCAGCCACGCTTCCATCCTTTCCCTCGCGACCGCCACTGCTCTGCTCGTGGCGGGAGCAATCAGGCTAAGCTATTTTGCAAATTTCGGCCGATCGTCCGACGGGCACTTCCTCGGTGTACCCCTGTCGTACGACGTTCCGCTATTGGCTCTCTTGTTCTTTTTCCAGCCTTCTATCAGTGCCGAATTATTCGAGTGGCTCGTGAACATCTGCTTCCTGCTGCTTGCGGCCGCTCACGTGGCGTCCATTCGCGTGCCCTCACCCGGCCCGGCAATGTATGTGGCCATCAGCATCTTCGTCGCAGCTTCCTCGGCTGCCTTGGCGAGCCGGTCTCTTTGACGACAGCTTGGGCAGATTGTCGAACCGTGTGGAGGCAGGCATGATCGAAGCGCGTGGTACGGTTCCTGATAGGAGGACCTCCCATGTCCTTGTCTATGACGCCTTGCTTGGTCTATGACGCCTTGCTTGAATGTGGCGCCTTCCGAAGCCCGGAAACAGCTCGGCATCATGAACCTGGCCGTGAAATACTGGTTATCCGGGCGTGCATCGTCTCTGCATCGAGGTGGCTGGCGTGACCATCCGGCCTGAACTCCTGCAACGACGCGATCTGTGTCAACGAGGCCGCGAACGAGGCTGGATCTTTCGCGAAATCGGCGTCGAGCCGTTCATTCAATGCGCCGGCGTCCGCACCCTATATGGAGCAAGCAATCCGAGTGACGAAGTCATCGCGGCCATGAACGCGGCTGCAGAAGCTTTCGTGGACATGGACGAACTGGCCGACGCTGCAGGTCAACGGCTCGCTCAACTCACGGGCGCCGAATGGGGTGTGATCACCGCCGGCACTGCGGCGACGCTAGCGTTAGCCACTGCGGCGTGCATCGCCGGAAACAATCCGGAATTGATGTTGCGATTGCCGGAAACATCGGGGCCGCGCAGGAAGGTACTGATCCCCTCTGACCAGCGGTTCTCCTATGAACAGGCAATCCGTATCGCAGGCGGCGAGATTGTGAGTGTTGCCACTGTCGAAAAGCTGGCAGAGGCATTGGACGGAAGTGCCGCGATGATCTGCTTGCTTGGCCGCATGGATTCAGCGTCTGCCTTGCCAATAAGCTCAGTCCTCCCTTTTGCCCGTGCAGGCGGCGTGCCGATTCTCGTCGAGGCCGCCGGGCTTTCGCCAGAAATGCCGGACCGCTGGATCAAATGTGGCGCCGACCTCGTGGTTTATGCGGGCGGAAAATATATCCGGGCGCCACAATCCACTGCGATCGTGCTTGGTCGTGAACGGCTTTGCAAGGCAATCTGGTGGAACGGAGCGCCCCACCAAGCCTTCGGCCGTGCAATGAAGGTCGGCAAAGAGGAGGTCGTGGGCGCTGTCGTGGCACTCGATCGCTGGATCAATTTTCGAACAGCCGCGAACGAACGTGACCAATGGCTTCCGCGCCTAAAGCGGATTGAGTCGCAGCTCAATTTTTTGCCGGGTGTTACGACTGAGGTGCTGTCCTGGCCTGGTTCTGTCACGGCTGTTCGACTCAAGGTGAGCTGGGACCAGAATGACGTTCCATTCAGTGCAGAAGATCTAAGGCTTGCGCTCTTACGGCGGCGCCCACGCATTCTTATCCATGACTTTTGGTCGACGCCGACCTCAATCGTACTGGATCCCGTCAATCTCCGCGACGATGAGGCGGAGATGGTTGGCCGTGCTTTGGCAGACGCATTTAGTAAGCCGCGCTGTATTGCTGAGCCTCGCTCGAGGCTTCCAGCAGAAACGGACCTCTCAGGGAGTTGGCGCGTCGAAGTTCAATTCCTTCATGGCTCGGCGACCCATCGTCTCGACCTCCAGCAAAATGAGACGCTTGTATCTGGATTCCATCACACCGGTTCTTCTTCCGGTCGGCTTTCCGGTGAAGTTCAAGGCGGACATATCCGCTTCGAGGCTATGCACGAGCAGATACCTATCTCCCTGTTCTATGGCTTCGAAGGAAAACTCGCCGAAGATCGCAGCATTAGTGGGACCGTCCGACTCGGGGGCAGCGCCAAAGAACATCTCGGACCGGTTTTCAAGGGTCAATACGGGCACGCGGAATTTCGGGCATCAAGACTTCCGCGCAATTCGAGATAGCTCGACAGTAGATCATGGACACTATCGCACCGAAATTTGAGGGAGATTGAAATGAACGTTCAGAGGGTGGACGTAGGCTGCCAAAATCCATTGAGCTTGCATGGCAAAGTGGCATTGATCGTTGGCGGCTACGGAGCGATCGGTAAAACAATCTCCGAGATGTTGGCCCTGGCCGGCGCGACCACCATCGTTGCGGGACGAAGCGAGCGGGCGCAAGCTCTTGCCGCTGAACTGAGCACCCGAGGTTGCTCCGTCCACGGTGTTGAGTTAGACGCGTGCGACGTCGGCGCGGTGCACTCGCTTTCTGCTTCGCTGAGGCAGCAACATGGTTCTTTAGACATTCTGGTGAACTGCACCGGCTTCAACAAGGAGCAGACGATGTTCGAGGTGACGCCGGAAGCCTTCGATGAGGTCTATTCGAAGACATTGCGTGCCGGAATGTTTCTCTCCCAGGCGGTCGCTGCTCAGCAATTATCGGCCGGAAGAGGCGGAAGCCATATCCATCTTCTTTCGCTTCGCTCATCGCTTGGTGTCCGAAACCGCGGTTATAGCGCCTTTTGCGCCGCAAAAGGTGGGCTCGCCGTGCTGTTGAAACAACTGGCAACTGAATTGGGGCCGCACGGCATCACCGTAAATGGCGTCGCACCTGGCGTGGTGCGGACGCAGAAGAACGAAAAAGCTTTAGACGACGCGGCCGCATTTGAGCGGGCCACTGCGAACATTCCCCTCGGGCGATTGGCAACGCCTGAGGATGTCGCGGGCGCTGTGCACTTCTTCGCGTCTCCGCTATCCCGCTTCGTGACCGGCCAAATTCTCCGCATCGATGGCGGCCTCACCGCCAGTGCTTGAGCAGACTTTCCAGGAAGGAGAAGCTGATGAAAATCGCAGTCGTCGGGGCCGGCATCATTGGCAGCTCCATTGCCTATCACCTGGGAAAGGCTGGCGCTCGAGTGACCATTTTCGATATCGGCGAACCTGGGACTGGCGTCTCCTCCACATCATTTGCATGTCTTAATGCGTTCGGCCAGGCCGAAGCCGACCTGCCGCTCAGGCTCGAGGCTATCAAATACCATAGCAGGATCGCTCGCGACCTCGGAAGCGAGCGCCACCTCCACACAACTGGAACGCTGCGGCTTGCTTCTTTCGGGAACGATGCGACGAAGCTCAAGCAGAACGCCAAGGCCGTTCGCAAGTACGGTAGTCAGGTGGAATTCATTTCACCAGCCACCGCAAGTCGGCTCGAGCCGGCTATCAAAACTGATTCGGCCACCGAAGCGGTTCTCGTTCCGGAAGAAGGATGGGTGAATGCGGGAGCGCTATGCGGGGTTCTGATAGACGCATCCACCAGACAATTTGCGGTTCAGTATAGGCGGGAGCGAGTACTGGGTCTTGAGAGACTACAGTCAAAGCCACGACTGCGCCTTACGTCAGGAATTGAGGCATTCGATTCCCTGGTGCTAGCGGCCGGCAATGATACCAACGCGCTACTCACGCCCACCGGGTTCGTTCCACTTAGGTTGACAGCAGCACCTGGGCCTCTTGTGGATCTTTCTTGTTCGCTCGGCTCGCAAAATGTCCGACGAGCTGTTTACGCAGATAAGCTTCATGTCAGGCCGGGCGACCACGGCGGCGTGCTGGCCGGCGTCGCTCCGGTCGCTGGTGGCGCACCCGAGCATGAGCGAATGGACGAGGAGCGCCATTCTCTCATTAGCTCCGCAAGCCAGTGGATCATGAATTTCGCAGAAATGGGACAAAAGTGGACCATTGGCGTCCGTCCGATGCCGGCGGATGGTCGACCAATGATTGGCGCCCTTGACGAAGATCGCACAATATACGTCGCGGTCATGCACGGCGGAATAACTCTCGGTCCGCTAGTAGGACGCCTCGTCGCCTCTGAAATAATGGATGAGAATGAGGCGATCGAGCTGGCCGCCTACCGACCAAGGCGATCAATTGCGCAAGATGCCGATTGGCGCGAGCCAACGCTGTCGCCAGCTGGTCCAGTGTAGCCGTGAAGAGCGACACAATGCTTGGACCACGGAGCTTGCGGCCAAGGCGCAGATCCAGCTCTGTGGACCGCCGTCGGCGCTATGACCGGCGCTGCACCCGGATGACAGCCGCGGGTTCGCTGGAGAAATTTGATCCAGGCCGGCAGCTAGCCGTCTTCGGCGCAGGCACGCGTCTTTGTCCTCTTCTCGTCCCGCGGCCGGACTCTGGCATGATCGGCTTGCCCCGCGCACCGATGGTTGATGAGATCGATCACGACCGCCGTCGTGGTCCTCGAACGTCTCGGCTCGAAGGACAGGGTCTAGTTCGAGTTTAACCCACAGCAATCAAGGGCTGGCCGCTGTTCTCGGTAGGACTACTGACTCGCGCAGAGGATGTTCGGCCCACAGCAACTGCTATGGTGCGCCAAGTGTTTCCATCCCCCGCTTCAAGGGCTACCGGGGTTCTCCGTAGGCATGCGGGGATTGCACAGTTTAGGTCGACTTACCATTTAACCTGGTGGAGAACCAAAGGAGGCCCAATGCTCCGTCTTTTGAATGCCGGTCGCCAGAACGGGTTCCTGCACCTTCCGGCTCTACCTTGGTGTTTTAAGGGGTCAGGTTAAGCAGAGCGTTCATTGACCAGAAGGGTCACTCCTCAGACGAGTTTGAACGCACACCAAGCACAAACAACCAGGAGGCCGCCACTTGGGTGGCCTCTTTCGTTGGAACCAACCCATCCATTTGATGGGGGTAGGGACTAACTACAAACGATCCGTTCGACGAACCGCAGCGCAGGCCGACAATACTAGCGCCGAGGAAATTTCCGCGTTCGCCAGCAAATCAGAAACCGCATCGACTCGCTCTTTTATCAGCTCTATCCCTGAGCTCACGCGTAATGCGTCTCACTCGTCGACGTCCGCCTCTGGCACGTCGCTGGCTTGGCCGCCTCAGGGAGCGAAGCTGGGTAGACGGCCCTCCAAACAAGACGCGATCCAGATTATCCTCTTCGCAGGGGCGATCTTTCAGCCTTCACCAGCTGGGGCAAGCGTCCCCGCCGACCAGGCTATCCTGTAAGAGCGGCTTCCGCGGAGGAACGCGCGAACGTTGCATGCAAGCCTCGCTTGGTACGCGCAGGATTTGAGCGCGTCGTAGGCCCGGATGATGCATTTGTCGGCTGCCTCCATGATATGGGTCGGTTTGTTTGGGTACTTTTGGGGAATGGTGTACGATGCCAAAAAATATCGTGATCTTCTCCGACGGCACAGGTCAAGCCGGCGGCATCAAATTCGACGAAGCAAGGACGAACAACGTCTACAAGCTCTATCGAGCGTGCCGCGTAGGCCCGGACACAAAGGTTGAACCAGCCGAACAGGTTGCCTTTTACGATGCCGGACTTGGCTCCGCATCCGATGGTGGTCACTTCAAGATTGGCTGGATGCGCTGGCTGTACAATCTGGCCAGCATGGCGACGGGGCTCGGGATCACCCGGAACATTGTCGACTGCTACGCGGCAATCATCAGCCTGTACGAAGAAGGTGATCGCATCTATCTGATCGGGTTCAGTCGCGGCGCTTATACTGTGCGCTCAGTTGCGGGCGTCATGTCATCGTGCGGCATCCCGCGTAACCTGTCTGACGGCTCCCCGTTACGCCGCGACTCCAAGAGCATCCACAAGCTCGCCGAGCACGCGGTCAAGAACGTCTATCAGTTCTGCCCGTCCTATAGCCGCAAGGATACCAAGGGCTACCGCCAATTCCTGCTTGAAACCCGCGACGCAATCGCTGCGGAATTCAGAAAGATACATGGCTGTTCTCAGACCGTCGGACGCACCGAGCAGGCCAACGTATTTCCGTACTTCATCGGCGTATTCGATACGGTGGCGGCTCTCGGGCACAAGTATCTTGGGCCGGCACTGGTGGTCTTCTTCATTGCGCTCTTATTCGGTCTGCATTGGGGCGGCGGCCTGCTCGAACCCGTTTTCCCTCGGGCCGGGCTGGCCGCCCGTATCCTGAGTTACCTCGGAGTGGCTGCGGCGGTAATCGCCTTTATCATGAACTATCTCAAGATCGCGCCGCCTCTGCCGGGTTATAGTTTCTGGAAGCGGATGCTGACGTTGCATCTTGCACCGCCCAAACACAAATTTTATGACACCACGCTCAACAGGAATGTCGGCTACGCCAAGCATGCAATTTCGATCGACGAGAACCGGGCTGATTTCAAGAGGGTGCCTTGGTCGCCGACGGCGGATAAAGAGGACGAACGCGACGCGCTGGGCAACCTGTATTTCGAGCAGGTATGGTTTCCCGGCGTCCACGCTGATATCGGCGGTGGCTACCTGGAAAACGAAGCTCGTCTGTCGGATGTAGCCCTGAACTGGATGGTCGCGGGCGCATCCCTGATTCCAGATGGGCTCAAGCATGACGGCAGCGTGCTGCGGCTTTCGCCTGATCCCGCTGGTCCTCAGCACAACGAACAGGCGGGTGGATGGCTCAAGGCCGGTGTGCGTCACCTCCCGGTGGACCCGAAAACAGGCGCATCCACCTCACCAATGCACAAATCCGTCTACACGCGCTTCGCGTCAGGATCAGTCCTGCTATATGACCGGATTGGCGAGTATCGTCCGGACAATCTGAAAGCCCACGTAGACTTCAAGCACTACTTCGATCAAAGCACGGCACAGCCGCCCAACTACGTCGCTGACGATCTCGAACTCAAATGGCAGAAGGCCAACCATGTTGGCCGCCTATAGACCGTGCGCCTGATGCTAACCTGCTCTCGTGCCTCTTCAAGTGCACGAATCAGACTGGCGGCGACTGCGATCGGCCATGAACAGCAGCTGTCATAAGCATCGTTTGGGCGCTAAGCCGAGTGGAGCGTCTCTGTTGGTCCGGCCGCGTTCCGATCAGCTACCGGCCGGTGCCTTCGCTGCAGTAACGGAATTCAGCGCATTGACGCGTCCATGCCCCCAAGTGTTGGGGATTGGCGTTGACGGTGCGTCGGCATGGTCAACAAGAAGCTTGGCGATCTCATCTTGCTTGAGCGCAGGCTTCACTTGCAGCATCGCCGCGACCACACCCGCGACATGCGGAGCCGCCATGCTGGTCCCCTTCATGGCCGTAAATGGCTTGCCGGCAACATCATTCTCGGGGCTCGGCTTCGCATTGATCGCTCTTGCCGAGGTAATCCACTGGCCCGGCGCGCACAGAGTGGGAAACTGGCGGTCATCCAGTGTGGGGCCTTGGCTCGAGAAGGCGGCGGGCTTGTGCAGATCGGCAGACGGCTTCGTGACGTATGCTCCGACCGAGATAGCCTTCAGAGCGGTTGCCGGAATGCTGGCCGTACTCGCTGCGCTTGTTTGCAAGGAAGTGAACGCGGTTGGAGGAATGCCCTTGCGTCCTGGCGCGTTCAGATAGCCGTGATATATGCCGGCGTCAGCTCCGGTTCCCACGATAGTACCCTTCAATGTAATCGACCATGTTCCAGGGGCGATTCTCGGACCATTCGACTGAAGGACTATGCTGATCCGGTTCTTGTCATGGCGAGGTATGGCAATGCTGGATGCGAGACTTGCCGTCGATCGTCCGAGTGTGCCCCGGATGGGGTCGTCAGTTGCCGCAAGCGACATCGAGGCACCTGACGGATCGGTGATCGTAAGATCGAATCTTTCTGCGGTCGACTTCAGCCCGTACCAGATTTCAATATCAATCCTCTTGGTGATCTGCCTGTCATTGATGCGGAAAGTGATCCGATCCGTCGCACCGCGCGCAATCCTGCCCCGAACATGCTTGTTCTTGTTTCCATCGTTACCGGCAGAGACCACGATGGCGCGCCCTTCGGCTCCCAGCGCCGCATCAATTGCCCTTTCATCGAAGCTCCGGCCGTCTCGTGCACCCAAAGATCCCCCCAGGCTCAGATTGATGACGCAAGCACAGTTGCGCTGTTTCGCCCGTTCCTGGATATATTCGATCCCTTGCCGGATCAGCGCAAATCCCGGGGCATCGAACCTGGTTGCGACAACGATCAAGTCCGCTGCCGGAGCCATTCCAACGAACGCCGTAGCGGGGCTGCCGGACGAAGCTGCGCCATTGCCCGCAGCAATTCCCATGACATGGCTTCCATGCGGCTCCTCACGCACGTCTTTGGTGCGCAACGGCCGACCACCGGCTGCCAAGGCGCGATTTATGGCATCTTCGGTGAATTCCACGCCACGCCGAGCCGTACCGTCAACGTTGTTCCCGGGCGAGCCCTCCGCGGGAAACCGCGGCGGGCGGCCTGGTCGCGCCGGCACGGATTCGAGGCGCTGATCCCATATCGAGAGAATACGAGTCTTCCCATCCGGCTTGCGGAAGCTCGCATGCGTGTAATCGATGCCCGTATCCACGATGCCAACTATCACCCCCCGCCCTGCCTCGCTTCCGATCACGGGCTGAAGCTGGTTGGCCTTGATATCGGATCGGCTGACGTCGAGCGGCGAGTAAAGCGAGCGCGCGAGTTCGATATATTCGATTCCCAGGCGGTGAACCTCGGTAAGGCTCGATAGCAGCATATCGGCCGAGATGATGCCACCTGCGGTCGCGTGCAGGCGCATCCCTATTGCCGCGAGTTCGGCGGGATCGCCATGCCATTCGAACGTGACCGGCACGCGTGTCATTGCCCGCTCGCGGGCCGGCGTGTCGTCGTAAATCCATTGCAAATGCGGATCGATGACGGTCATGTTGCTTCTCGCAATGGCCGGTGGGTGAGGACACGTTCGATATTGACCGATCGATCGTTCTACGGCAAGTTGTATGAAGGCTCGGAGACTATTTCGTCCCGACGCAATTTCAAGACTTCTTATTTTCGGGAACGGCGTTTTTCCTTAGGGGATTGAACATGGCGGGCGTCGCTGGGCCGGCTAGAATTTCCTTTATCGCCGTCCGCGCGATGGAAGACAGATCAGACGGACCGCTCGAGGCCGTCGTCATCGGCACCAATGACCTTGACGGCATTGAATGGCGCTACGTTTGCTACGATCTTGCCATCCTGAAGAACCTGCTCAGAGATCGCGACAATCCGTTCGTTCCGGACAATCCTCTCTACGCGACAAGCGCACGTTATCATGACGGCAGCGCCAACGCCCCGCTTCTGGGACACGTCAATGTCGATGACGATCAAGACCCGAAGCCGCCCGCATCGGCGATCGAACTTCGTGGCATCGCTCTGTTTACGGCGTATCGCGCACCTACCGACTACGCGAGCGAGAACGATCCGATCAAGCGTCAGCAGATGGCCTGGGACGTCTTCGATGAAGGTCCGCTCGCCCGTTTCGATACGATCGCCCTGGCCCGCACGCTCGCTGACAAACCAGCACCGCGGTGGCAGGTATCGAAGCTCGTCATCACGCCAGTGGCTGGAAAGTCCGGGTACTTCAAAGCACTTGCGGTCAGACTTCAAGTCCGCCTTGCGCTGAACGGCCACTGGATCAGGCCAAAAGTCGCCACCTATGGGGATCGCTACGACACCCGTTTTCACGTGGGCCTCGATCTCGTTCAGGCGACAACGACCCAATCCTTGTGGAGAGCGGCGGCAGCACCTAGAGGGGCGCTTTGCCGACTGATCCAAATTGCGCTCACGATTGGTCCCTGGGATCCCGAGGAACCTGCCCTGAGCATCGTTCCACTTCGGTATCAAAACGCCGATTTCATCGACGCGATCGTCAAACCCGATGACGGAAATCTTTCCACCGATCAAATCGACGTAATCCCCCTGTTCGTCGACCAAGGCATCCCCAGCCAGCCTCCCAGCCGGCCGCGGCGGGAATTCGGGCTGCGCGCGGTCGAGCATCAATTCAATAAGGGCGCGAGCTCTTACGACATCATCCGCGTCGCACTGCGCTTCGAGCTCACACTTTGGAGCTATAGCGGCAAGATAGGCAATATTCTCAAGCGGTTCTTTTCAAAACCCGAGCTTTTGCCGGTCAAGGGCCGAGTCCGCTTCTCCCAGGAGCAACGCGTCGGTGACATCGGCTCGCGTGGCCTCAAGCCGTTCGGGCCGGTACAATGGATCGTCGCCGCTCGCCTCGATCCGCTCAATGTCGACCCCAAAGCGGATCCAAAGCTTCAGCGCCGCGACAAGATAACCGACTTCGTGATCGATGCGTTTGATGCCGTCATCAAAGATGAGCATGACAGTCTGCGCAAGGTCCGTGACGGCGCGCCCCTGAGCGTCATACCCGCGCTGGCCAAACGCAGTTCGGAGCGCGGAACGCCATGGCACGTCGTTGGTTTGTTGCGCGAAAACTCCGCCTGGCGTCGTGTCATCGTGCCGACCACCGGCACCGTCAAGGACGCGGCAGATGGGCGGCGCCAAACGGCTTTCCTGTCCTTCGAGCCGCGCTTCATCCCCGATATGTGGCAGGGCGTCACCGCATTCGAACTCGTCGACAAAGGCAAGCCGGGCGAGGATCCCCGCTTCGCCTCTCCCTGCACGGCGACTTTCGCTCGCATGATCGCAACCGAGGGCACGACGCCGGTCTGCAAGGCCCGCATTTCCGCACCATTCGTCGCAGCCAGCACTGATGTCCTGCCGAGCGCATGCACAGACGGACCGGCATGGCAGCCCGCCGTCACGCAGAGCGACGATCTGGGAGCCGTCCCGACGATCAAGTTCGGCTTCTCACTCGAAAGCACGGATGGCTCCGATATAGCGCTCGGAGCGCTGGGCTTCTCGCTCCTGAAGGTCCCGGACCTCACGATGGTCACCAAGACCGATCTGACCGGGCTTATTGCCCGATCCGGAGGCGACGAGTTGCCAGATGCACAATTGGAGGCGGTCGTCAAATTTCCGGTCGAGCGTGTCAAGCCAATCGGCCAGGACGACCTGCCTCCCCAGATCCGCAGGCAACTACTGGGGCGTCCGACGCCGATTTCGGATGATGCGGACGAGCCGCTCCTGTTCGAATTGAACTACGGCGGCGGCCCCAAGCAACCCGACGATGAAAAAATCATTCAGGCCTTGGTCGCAAGGGAATCGCTCGCGCCCGGCCAAAACCAGTCGGTCTCCCTTTCGCTGCGCGCGATCAGAGCGACCACGACCACCACCGCGGCTGCGAAACAGCTGGCATTGGTCATCGACCCGACGCCCTTCCGGGTCGCGGCCGTGGAGTATGTCGAGCCGGCTCGAGCCGCCACCGATCAGAGCAACGAAGTCGCGATATGGAACGACGAAGGTGACGTGTCCTGGCGCGTGCTCGATCCTAACGAGGCGGTGCGAATGGTCCTGCCGCCTCAGGTCATCGGCGAAGCGATGGAGAAGAACGCCACCGCGATCGCCGGCGCGCCCAAGGATATCGAACCAGCCCGCCCGGCCGCGGCCCGATTCGGCGCGCACACGCGCCTGGAGGTCGATCCCACCTTTTCCGACACCAACTTCCGCGAGCCAGGCTGGAATCTGCGCCGCAACATGGGCTATCCGACCATGCGGACGCCGGGCTCTCGCTTGAAGGAGCTTCGGCTCGAGCTGCTCTATGGTTTGACAACCCGGATCAACACGACCGACAAGACCACCGACGCCTTCGTGACCGAGATTGGTGCAACGATTGGCGCGCCAGTGTCTGCTATTTCGGACACCGCGAGCGCGTCTCGCGCGACACTGAGGGGCCATCTTCAACTCGCCAGCCTCGTGCTGCGCGCCCAGCGCAGACGACTTGCCGTCGACAAGCTGTGGAGCGGCCGTCCCGATGCCGAGTTGAAGATCGAGGACGGCGTCAGTTTCCGGCTGCGCACCGGAGTATCGGATCCCGCGCATGGACCTGCGACCCCGCTCCGCTGGCCGGTGCAAGGCGAGATCCCGACGGACACCGGTGGTCTGATCGAATCGAAGAAGCTCTCCCAGTCCTTCTCGACCAGTCAGGACGACCAGGAGAGCTTTCCCGGCGGGGTCTCATGGGCGTTCGAAAGCGCCAATATCCTAATGAAGGTCTACAGCCGCCCCGACGCGGACGGCGGTTCGGCAAAGGGCGTCCATCTCTCCGCGCATGGCGGCTATGGTGGCCAGCGGGTGCTGTTTGACGAGAAGAAAACCGTTGTGGAGACCGAGACCGGCCAGGGTCGGGTCCACCGTTACAAACTCGAGCGGATCGGGCGCATCGGTGGCCTCTGGAATCGAGCCAAGCACGTCATCATCTTTGAGCGGTCCGTTGTACCTTCAGCGCAATTCTTCAATCTCGACCCGATCGGTCTGCTGCAAGACGAACACTCCGGGCGCCCCATCCTTCGCAAGGTCGAAGAGTACGTCGAACTCCTGCAGCCGGTGCGCCGCTATCCGGAAGACGGAAAATCGATCGCTGCCGCCGGGTTTCTCGTCGGCGTGGAGTTCAAGTCGGGCAAGATCCGTGTCGATAGCCGCTGGGGCGGCGATGTACGCCGCGAAGGCTGGCAGGTGCCCCTGTGGAATAGGGCTTTCGCGAGCCTGCCTCCGGTGCTGGCCCCAACAAGACCCGACGATCCTCCAATCAATCCGGACGATCCCTCCCTGATCTATCCGAAGCCGCAGATTCGTTTTCTGCTGGCCGGAGAGGGTGGCGGCGAAATTTCCGCTGAAGTCGACGAGCCCGAAAAGCTCGTCTTCTACACTTCCGTGGTCGAGGGCGAAAGCGGAGACGACACCGACGCATGGCGAGCGGTGCGCGACATAGACTTCGTCGATCTGCCGCCACCGGCCGCGGGTCGCATGAAGCCCAACAGCGCGAATCTCAGCGACGCGACGATGCCGTCGGAACCGGCGCACGCGCCAGGTTTTGAGCGGATGACCATCGGTCTGGTTCGCGCGAAGGAACCGGCTGTCCTCACCCACGGCCGCGCTGCCAGCGGCCCCGGCACCATACTCAAGAATATAACGATCGCCCGCGCCGCAGCGCTAACCGCCGTAGGAGCCCCAAGTCCGCTGACGACCTTCGGGCAGTCACTCACGCAAAGCAGCTCCGACTTGCGGGCCGCCATCGATGCCAAAGTTGGCCAGGCGCTCGGTGTCCTCGAAAAACTGGATCCCGAAAAACCTCTCACCGATGTCAAGATCGACGCCATCGCAGCCATCGGCGCCGCGCTCGACCATCCCGGTTTCGTCGGCGATCTCAGGTCTGCGACTACCGATGTCAAGAAATCGCTCGGCTCGATCGATCTGAGCAGGATCGACCCAAAATCGCCCTGCGACTCACTCGCCGACCGATTGAAGGATGCCGTGCAAGGACAGGTCGATCGTCTGCGTAAGATCGCCGGCGAAGCGATCGATTCCACGCTCGACGGCGGATTGAGGCCGATCCGCAACATGGCCGGCATCGTTCGAGACGTAAGCGTCTTTCTCGACAGCGAGGATGCCTGGCTATCCCCCGACGAACGCTCCGCCCTGATCGACAACCTGTCAGGACTGCAGAACCGGATCGCCACGGTGGCGGACGAAGTGCGAGCTGACATCGAGCTGCTGTCAAAACGGGTGACGGCAGATCTCGACGCCATCAAGGCAGTGGCCGGCGCCTCGCTCGGCGAAGCGCAAGACGTGGCGATTCCCGCCGCGCTCGGCAAGATCCACGATACATTCAAGACACTGAAGAACGACGTCGGCGCGGCGACGGTGGTCAATGGGTCGATCGCGGCATCCGCAAGCGCGACGCTTGACGAGCTTCGCAGGCAGGCCCAGCAAATCGATACCGAACTTTCGCGTATCGACGACGCAGCAGCGCTCATGGCGGCGCGCCGCATCCTGCCGGCCATCCACGACACGTTGGGGCAGGCAATTGCTCTTGCCGACGGGCTCACTCACCTCGGTGCTGCGATCGGTGACGATACGAGGAAGGCCCTTGCCTCTTACGAGGCGTCACTCAAGCAGTTCGAGGATGCATTGAAGGCCCGTTTAGGAACTGCGGGTGGCTCGATCCAGGCGCTCGGCACCAAACTCGACCAGATCATCGCCGAGGCGCAGAAAGCCGCGCGCGGCCTCGTCGTTTTTCTCGAGGATACGATCGACACGGGTCTTGCCGAGGCAACCAGCATCTTCGACCGGATAGCCGATGCGATTATCGTCCTCTCGGCTCCCGAAGATCCGGAAGACGACACCGAATCCGGCGGAGCAATCCATGAAGCACTGACCGCCGTGGCTGACGCCATCGGATTGATCGAGAAGGCTGTGGTTGCACAGGCTGAAATTGTCACAGCCGGCCTGCGGAAGATACTCGACACGCTCGCTGCTGGCATTACCACCGCGATCGATGACGTGGGCAAGGAACTGAAGGATGCCTGCGCGGTATTCGACAACTTCATAGGAGAGATACGCAAGGATACGCAAAAGGTCGCCGACTGGCTGCAGAATGCCCTCGACGCCGACGGCTACAAGAAGCAGCTCAACGAGGCGGTAAAGCAAGCCATCAATGATGCACAGGGCTCCATCGAAGATCTGAAGCGTCGTGCCGCGGCAGAAGCCGAACGTGTCACGCGTGAGGTCGAAAATCGCGCGCGACAAATCTCCGGCGCGGTCCAGGAGACATTGCGCGATGCGCTGGGAACGGACCCCGTGAAACTGGCCGACGAGGCCAATCGGATCTATCAGGAAGGCAGCGACACTTTACGGGTCCTTCGTGCCGTTGGCGACCCTCCGAAGACGGATCGGCTCGGCTTCAATCGTCCAGAAGTCGCCTACGTGCTCACCGAGGCCAACAAGGTCGTCGATATGACCCCGGCCATTGCTCTGGTCAACCGGGTCTCGGACACGCTTGCGGCGGCCGACAAGGCCGGCAAGGCGGTCGGCGACATGCTTCAGTCGTTTGGCGTGCGACTGCCCTCGAGTGGCGTTGCCGAGCAGTTCATACCGGACAAGCTGAAGCAATTGTCGGTCGCAGATCTCATACCGAATATGGGCGGCATCGACTTCCGCGGCCTGCTTCAGAGATTTGCCTTCCCGGATCTTGACGACTCCAAGGCCATCAAGGTTCAGCACGGTTTCGACAATGTTGGGATGCGTGCCTGGCTTCAGACCGACATCGACGTCCCGTTTTCTGAGCCTGCGCCGCTGCTTTCGTTCGGCCCCGTCGAGATCGTTGTTGATGGAGCCAAGTTCAATGCCAAGGCGCGCATGTCGGTGGGCCGCGACGGGAGCCAAAAGACATTCAATGGCCGCATCTTCGGCGACTGGCGGGTCGTGACAGGCGGACAGGACATCCTCACCTTTCGTCAGACCGGACTGTATTTTGACGACACCGGCAAGATCGATTTCAAGATTGACCCGGAACGGGTCGAACTCGCTGACGCCCTCGCGTTCCTGACTGATTTTCTCGCTGCTTCCGGCGAGGGGGATGGACTGGTCATTGAACCGCTGATGCGTGGCGGCGTGCCAGCGGGCATCGCCGCCACGCTTGACATCGACTTGCCGGACTTGCAGCTCGGCGTGTTCGGCATCTCGAACCTTTCGTTGCACATTCTGTTCGGCATCGCCGCGGTTCCTCAATTCGAGCTGATGTGTGAACTGTCGGTCGCCACCAAGACAATGCCGTTCACACTGAGCGTCTGGATCCTGAACGGCGGCGGATTCCTGACCCAGCGGCTGTCGTTCCTCCCGGTCGCCAAGCCGCACCCGATACTGACCTATTCCCTCGAGGTGGGCATCGTCGCCGGCGTCGGGCTGGGCTTCAACTTTGGCGTCGTGTCGGGCGGCGTCTGGCTTCAGGTCGGCTGCTCGATAACCATGACGTGGTCGACCGGCCCCGGTGGCAACACCACCGCAATTTCGGTCTTCATACTGGCGCGCGGCAACGTCGACGTTGCAGGCCTGATCACGGCGGCCATTTCGCTGCTGCTGGAGGTCACCTATGACGGCTCGCTGATGATCGGCTCGGGGACGCTCCGCCTGAGCTTCAAGATCAGCGTCTTCTACACGTTGCGCGTCTGCCAACACGTCGAATATCAGTTCGCCGGCGAGAAGAGGCAGTCGGAAGGCTATTCCGATTCCTACGCCTGATCTTGCTCTACCCCGAAGGACCGTTCGTCGATGGCTCCCGATCCGCGCAAGCTCAGAATAAAGGTCCAGGCGGACCGTCTGCCTGACGTGAGCAACAAGGCTCAGATCTCGCTACGGGTAAGCGCGGTCATCGATGGTTCGGACGGCGCGGTCGCGGCGGGCGCTGTCGATGAGATCCTGCCCTGGAAGTGGCACTTGGCGGACGGCAGTGGCAACTGGAATCCGCACGATGCCGCGGCCTGGCGGTTCTGGCGCATCGTCGAGGCGACAGGAGGTCCGACCATCCAGGATCTGGATGGAGGAACCAGCATCACTGCTGCCGCAAGGGCGCCAGTTGATTTCGATCCTCCCGGGCAGGACGGAACCCGGCGCTTTCATCGCCGGGTCGAGGAGGAAATCACATCGATCGTCAACACGAATGGCCTCGAAGCTGCCTTGTGCATGCCGCCGGGTACGGCAGAGGTGGCTGGGCGCACCGTCTTTGGGCTTGTCGAAAGTCTGACCGGATTGCCGCATCCGGTTGCGGTTGCCACCAACGTATTCACCGTCTTCACGATCGACCCGGCGCCTGACGGGAGCACCACTTTCATCGCGGCACCATTGTTTGGTCCCGCAGGCGGCGGCACCTACACGCCCGACCCGGCCGGCCCTGTCGTGTTATCGGATCTGAACGGCGAATTCTGTCGCCTCGATCTTGCGCCAGCGACCGGTCCTGGCCCTGCGCCTATGTTCGCGACCGGGTCCGTCGACATGCGACCGAGCTTGTCCTGGGACGATCTCAGTCCGGCCGCCGATCCGCAGCGGCTCATCGACATGGCGACCATGCTGATCAAAAGGCCGGCCGTCGGGCACGGCTTGACCGATGAGGACTGGGCCGCCTCTCTGTCACGGCGGATCGCTGAAGTCGTCGATCCGTTCGCCCGTGTGCTCGGCGTGCTGGATGCCGCCGTGACGAGCGAAATCACGAAGACGGCGGGCGGTGACGAATTGCGGCGCGCGCTCGCCAATGATCTTGCTTCGGAAACGACGCCAAAGTTTCTCGTGGCCCTGGATTCGATCGCATGGTGGGTCGTGGGCAAACGCAGCACCGCTTCCGCGATTGCACTGCCACCCGGCTTTTCGATTCTGGAGGGTCTTTCCCTCCGCCAAGCCGACCACTGGACTCTCTCCGCAGCCCTGATCCTGGGCGCTGCCGAACGTGACCCCGGAAGCGTCAGCAACAATCCGCTCCGCGGCAGCTTTGCTTCCGTCAGCTCACGCAGACTGAAAGGGCTGCTCGGCTTGCCGCTCGATCCGCCGGGGCCGGCCATCGTCCCCGAAATCGAGAGTATCGAGTCGGATGACGGTCTGCGGAAGTTCGTCGCGCGCAATTGGCTCGGCGGACCGGACCTTTCATCCGCCGGTCCGCATCCGTTAGCGATCGCTACGCCTCGAATAATCGCGGCACGCACCTTAAATTTGCCGCCGAACGCTCAGGCGTTCGGCCCAGGAGCCGCCTCACCGGTACCGGGCGCACTGCTGGACCTCGCCGGCGTCGCATCCGCAGCTCCCATAGCGCCCGCGGCACCGACGAATGTTTCGTTCGATATCGCCCTCACGCCGCCCGCGGGTGATTTCAGCCTGACGGTCGCATTCGTGGCAGCGCCAGGGCGCCCCACCCCTCCCGAAATTCGCATCGCTGGGACAACGGCGTCCGCCACGTTGGATGTTGCCATTTTTCAGGATGGCGGTTCCGTCGCTTCGACGACGCTCACCCGTGGCGCAGCGATCCGCGTCGAGATTGCAATCATCCGACCGGCGGAAAATGCGGCAGTTGTCGTCACATTGTCGGCTGGCGGTTCTACGCCCGTTCCGGCCGACCGCCTGCTTGACGGGGCGTTCTATCTGTCGATGAAGGCAGATGGTTCAGACATTCCGGATGTCTTTATCACCATGCCCGACGCGACTGCGACGCCGCTGCGTACGGCACTGGATCGCATCACGACCGGCCCCGGTCTGCGCGCCGACCTCGCATTGGCAGTGATCGGGCCGTATATTCCTGGACTGACGGCCGGACGATTGACTTGGGACGCGCCCCAGCCCCAGAACGAGCAAGAAACGGCCGCGAAACTTCCTCTCGACGTGCGGCTTCAAGCCAGCGTTGCCGCCCTGGTCGGCGCCGAGCGCGCCGACGGCACCCGTCCGGGCGCGTCATTATATGATCTGATCGCCGATGCTGCGCTCACCGACGCTGGACTGGCAACTGCCAGTCCCGGCAGTGATGAGGAAAAGCTTGCCAACCTGCTGAAGGCCGTGGTCGAGGCTGCGCGCCGCGATGCCGTTCGTCATGCCAGCAGGCTCGTGCCATCGGCGGCCGACGAGTCAGCTGGCGGCGATGATTCCAGTCGCCGGCTTACCGTTGATTCGCCTCCGCTCGTTTTCCGTTTCGACCAGCTCCAGAGCATTGCCGGCGCCGCCGACTTATGGACCCGCCTATCCGGCGTCGGCGTCCTGATGGCTCGTACCAGCGCGTTGAGCGATCCGATCCAGGCGTGGCGCAGCCTCAACGTCGCCACGCTGCACGCTCCCGACACACCGTCGCCAGGTTCGGCCCGAGCTGTGCTTAGTGAGGCCAACGCGGTGATGGTCCGTGACCTTGCCTGGGCCAGCGGAGCCATCGTCGATCCCGTCCCATTGCAGGTCGGGGAGATCGGCGGCGTACGGGCCGCGTTGATTTCATACGACAATCGCTCGCCGGTTGCCGAAATGCCCACCGATACAGCGCTCGAAAACGTTCCATCCTCGTTCGCGCGCCGCATCGAAGCCTATCGGTTTCCACCGACGGCCGGTGCTGGATCCACCGACTATCGCCTGTTCGCGTTGTCGTTCGGCTACGCGTTCCACGTCGTCCCATACGTCATCGGCCACGGAGCGACCCTGCCTCCAATATTGCGCAGCGATCCTGCTGATCCATTGACGATCCGGCCGATCGAAACGTCCGGCCCACTCAAGGGACAGATCAAGATCGCAACCAGCACGGACGCGGTGCGTCGGTCAGCGCTCTACCGACGAACGCGTCCGATCGGGGCGCCGAGGCTTGCGGGCGACCGCCCCAAGGCCATTCCCGACGGTGTCGTGCCGCTCGCCGGCGAACTGCCGATACGGCCGGCTCCCGTGACCATCGGAGGCGATGTGCAAGGGCGCTTCTTCCTCGATCGGGAAGGACGTGCCGGCGTCCTCGAAGTCCGTGCCGGTCCTGACCCGGGCTTGCGGATCGATATCGGCCGGATGGAGTGGCCAGAAACGAACGAGGCGCGCAAGCTGTCCATCACATTTCGGGGCCGCTCGGGGCTGGACGAAGCCATCAAGGACCTGCTGACATTAACGCACGACGTTACCAGGAGGGGGGCGATCCGGATCGAAACTTTCACCGCGATCACGACGATCGCCGCGGGAGTCGATGAACCGGAATGGGCCGAGGATGAGTTCGATTTTCCAGCGGCAACGCAAGACTTGCAGCAGCCCGCCGGCGACATCGCGCAATGGCGAGACGTCCTGATCATTATCATGACCGACAAGGACGTCGATCTCGAGCCCCCGATCATAACGCCGATCGTCAGTCAGATCGACAATTCTGGAAAACCCGCAAGCGTCGCAGTTGCTAAGCCGCGAATTGCGCCGGAATCGGGCCACCAGATGCGCGCGACGTACGTGCTCGACGGCATCCAGGTCGGCGCCGCAACGGGCGCTCGCCAGATGACGATCCAGTTGCAGCGTCCGACGGTGGAATTTGGCACCTACGGGCGATGGGTGAACCCTCCCCTGTTCGACGATCGAGTTGTCGCCAGCCGCCCGGTCGTTGCCAAGGCGCTCGATGCGGCACTTGGCGTGGCAACGAGCCCGAACAAGACCAAGGACGATCGCTCGCTCGATGATCCGGCCGTGACGCAGCTGTACGGCGAGCTGGTATGCATCTTTCCGACTTTCCAGAAGTTCAAGATGGCCGCAATCGGAGCTGGCTGGGATTCGCTTGAGGACGTGCTCGGCTTCGACGGCTCCGGCCGTCGGCACGGTCCAGCGCTGCCGTCCTTGACCATCAAGGTCGATTCGAACGGACGAGAAGGTCTGACCGAGGATACCGCCACGCTCTTGCCGGGTCGCATCTATGAGATGCGCGTTTATGCGGGATTGCCGGACGAGCAAGATGAGCTTTGCCCTTTCACCCGTGACCAGCGGCTGTCGCCGGCCGTGAAGGCCACGCTCAGGCGTTGTCCGATCGATGCGAAGATGCGGTTAGCGGGCCCACTGGTGCTGACGCTCGAAGTCGCGACGGAAACTGTGCCCGAGATATTCGGAACAGAGCCACTGAACATCGACCTGCGCCGCGCGCCTGACTATGCGGAGCAGGCATGGATTTCACTGACGGAGACTGTCACAGCAAGAAAGTCGACGTATCCAGCTTTGCGCTATTGCCATCTCGCGGCGCTCGAATCGCAACGCTGGAGCTGGCGCGGAAGGCCGCAGGATGATCAGTGGTATCGTTTGGCGACGGCCGGAACCGAAGCAATCGACCAGCCCCGGTATCGCGAGCTGTTCGAAACGTCGTTCTCAGACCGTCGCAACGACGACGTCGGCGAAATCTTCGAGCGCCGCATCGAGCGTGCCCATGTCTATGGCGGCCGAAGGCGGCGCAGCGATCACGCGGCAAGCGACCCGGTACCCCGCCTCTTCGACAAAAGCCTCGACTGGCGTGGCGGCATGAATCTGTGGCGCTTTGGCCTGCGCATCGTGAGCCGCTACAAGGCGATGCGGCCCGGACGACCGGAATTCATGCGCTCCAGTCATCGGAGACCGAACGGCAGCGTGAGCTGGCAGAACAAGGTACTGGCCGATCGTTCCAATGATCGTCGTCCCAAGCGTCCCGGTCTTGCGATCGTACTGCCACTGACCGAACGGGCCATGGCATGGGGTACCGTTCCCCCGCTGCTGGCCCTGTTCAACGAACAGCTCTATCCGAATTTCCATGTCGGAGATGGCATCGATGCCATGGTCGAAATGGCCCGGCATCCGATGACCCGGGCCGAACGGAAAACGCGGATCGAAGCTATCAACAAGCTTTTGAATCCATCGGACGGCTCCGCGCGGCCGACCGGAGAGGCGCTCGACAGATTGGTTGCGGAACGAACCGCGCTCCAGCGCAACATCGCCTCAGGCGCCGACGGACCGACCGATGCTCTCAAATACTGGCAAGAGCAGGGCCCGGATCCGATCCGGAGCGGAGGTGGGTCCGGTGGCGCGATCGTACCGCTGCGGATCGACGGCCCGATCGGCTACACTTTTGACATCGCAACCGAAGCCGGACGCTTCGACCACGCCGGTCTCATGATTACGCCCGTCAAACCGGATCTCATGCCTTGGTCGTTCGTGAAGCTGAAGTTTCGCCGTTTCGAGGCTCCGGAAAGCATCGATCCTGCGACTGCCCTTACCGGCCAAGGACCGGCGCCGGCAACCTACAACAAATTCTACTGCGAACCGCGCCTCCTCACGATGAAGGATGCATCCAATCGCTTCCGGCTATCCAACAGCCGCGAGATCATGCGGAATTTCGGGCCGAAGGACTTTGCGGACCTCAAGGACGTGGTCGTCGATGGTGTCTTTCCCGCCGAGCACGAAGGGCTCGTGGTCGAGATCTTCGGGATGGAAAACCTGAACGGTTCGTCGGTCCTCTTTCAGTTCACCGACGACAGCGACAGTGAGTTCGTTCGCATCACGTTCGGCGTGACGGACGACGGTGCAAAACGGAGCATCGCCTTCCAATTCTTCACTCAGTTGGGTAGCGCCGGGACGTGGACGCTGGACGTACCGCCCGGCGGCAACGTGCAGTTACGTCTGGTCGTATCAGCTCGGGACAAACCGGAGAAAGGCGAGACATACAAGCCTGCCGGCGACATCGCGGTGCGCGCCCGAATCGCGCGCGATACCACCGATGAGATCCTGTCACCGAGCGAAAATCGCTGGCTGTCGGTGGCATGCCTGCCACTGACGAGCGCAATCGAGGTCCCCATCAACGAGCCCCTCACGATGGTCATGAAGGCGACGGGAGCACAGGCGGCCGTGGCGCCGGCGAGGCTCTCCACGTTCACGCCATCACTATGGTGGCAGTTCGCCGAAGCCATGTCTCTGTTCGACGCCATCATCGATGGGGTTGCATCGAGAGTGTCGACCGATGGTCTCACCGCATCGGTCACAGGATCCGTGGTCTCAATCGGATGCAAGCCGACCGCGCAAGGCCCTTCACCGAAGCTGCAATCGCTCGCGCCGGCAGCCAATCAGCAGGCGGGACAGCTCGAGGAAGTCCTCGTCCTCGTCCTGACCCGCAACATTCACGATGCGCTCGACCGCATTCGAGAGCGCCCCGTCGCGGTCAAGCTCTGGGACGGCACGTCCACATCGCTGGATCTCGCCAAACCTGACTGGCCAACGTTCGAGGATCCCAATGAGACGCTCACGCTCGGCGATAGCGGCCAGATTCGCTTCCTTCGCATTCTGCGTCCCAAGACACGCGCGATGGGAGGTTATCTCGAGACCGCGCCGGCATTTCCGTTGGATATGTTTCAGTACGAAACGATCGAAGGGGACGTCGATATGAATCCTCCGGACGCCAAAGGGATGGTGCTCGGAATTTCGATGCCTATTCCTTGGAAACGTGTGTGACGCGCCGACGCATTCGGCGATCGAGACCCAGCATCGCAAGACCAACGACAGAACGCTCTTCATCGGGGGACCAAATGGCTGACGGGGACGTCGAAAGGCTCGCCAAGATTATCTTGGGAGAAACGAGCGGATTGACCGCGAAGGGAACGGATAGACCAAAATCGTTGGAACGCCTCTGGTCGGTTGTCGCCAGCATCGCAGTGACCGCGCGCTGGAACGGACTTTTGGACCAAATGAAGACCGCTGGCGATATGGTTCCAGCCGACGAAGCGGCCAACTACACGGCGATGAAGACCGTTGCCGAAAAGATCTCACAAAACCGTTACGACGGTTCAGCCGCCTTGCCCAAGCAAGCAGCACTCTGGCAGATCGATCGAAACGGCGCTCCGTCGAGCGACATCGGCACACCGCCCGACTGGATCTACAAGAGCGGCACGACAGAGGGTCTCGAATTTCAGGATAGATCCGGCCTGACATACCGCCTCTATGGAATAAGCGAAGATGCTCGCGGCAAACTCGGCTTCACCTCCTCGTATAGCCTGACCGGACTGGCGCCGCGATCATGGAGCGTTCCAAGAGGCAGGAGGCTATTCGCGTGGGGCCTCGGTTCGATCGCTGCATTGATCTTCGTTTTCGGGGGCGTTTCGGCCATATGGTCGGGACAGAACGACGGCAACATGCGGACCCAACTGCGAAATCTCGATACCCAATACAGGTTGCTCGACAAGCTGGCCGACAATTGCGTCTCGGATGCAATTCTGCTTCCCAACTGGAAGCGGAGCGTCTGCAGCTTCCTCGATGTCGGCGGCAAATACGTAAAGCCGGCTGCGGTTTCAACCCCTCCAACGCCGCCGGCCGCGCCAGCGCAGGCAGCTCCTGTCCAGCCGAGCGTACCGTACGGACCGAAGGTCGGAACGGCTCTTGCCACGATCCGCAGCTGCCTCGACCACGGGCCTGCCGCTTTGGATACGAATGCGGCTGCACCGCCGAAAAAGCCGCCGGAAACAGACGGCACAGCCGCAACCGACGCGACACTGTCGTGCGAACTCGTCGTGCGTAGCGCGGTGGATGCCGGCATCATCGCGATCGCGCCGAATACGTCCTTTCTGTCCGGTGTCGCGAATGCGGTTCTCGGACTGCGCGACACGCCCGGTACGAGATCGATCATCGTGCAGTTTCTGGCCATGACGCTGGGTATCGCAGGGCTCGCCATCGCACTTGGCCTCGGTACCAAAGGACGCATCGTCGGCATCTGGATCGACGAACGCAACCGGGTATCGCTGGCGCGCGCGCAAGTGACCCTCTGGACCATCGTGGCGCTGGGCGGCTTCGCCACCGCGGCGCTCTTCAACGTGGGCCTCGGCGGACCAGGTACGTTCCCACAGATTCCGGCGTCTATCGCCGCCGCACTCGGGATCGCCTTTGCCTCGCCGATGATCTCGGCATTGATCCTGAACACGAAGGCATTCGGAATGGCCGGCTCTCCGTCCGATCTGATCACGACAATCGGTGGCAGGCCAAAAGACAGCAACGACCAGTCAGATCGTGCCTTGCCGAGGTCATCGAGTGATTCTTCCGCCGTCGAGGTCCGTTCGGACCCGACCAAGGCATCGCTCGCTGACGTTTTCGTCGGTGAGCACGTGTCCGACGTGGGGGATGTCGATATTTCCCGGCTGCAGAATGTTGTGCTCACCGTCACGCTGGTGCTTGGATACTTCGCGATGCTCGTCGAGCAGCTCCGCGGCGTCACGCCGGATGTGATGCTGACTGGAATTCAGAGCCTGCCCGACCCGGGAGGTGCCTTCACATCGGTACTTTTGATCAGCCATGCGGCTTACCTGGGGACGAAGGCTTACAAGGGAAGTGGCAAGGACGACACAGCCCACTAGTGTCGAGGGGAGATAGCAATGTCCGACTCGAATGCGGCAGCAATGATCGGCCTGGCTCTGACCGCGGCCGGTTTTGCCTTCGGCCTCTATCAGTATCGCATGAACAGCGAACGGGAGAACCTGACCCGCCAGCGCGAGCGCGCGTTAAAGGCATCCGACCAGACCAAGGAATTCTTTGAAGACGCGGACGTACGTTTCGTCATGCATGTGTTGGACCATGGCAACGCCAAATTCTGGAAGGAGGAAACGCTGAAGGGCCAGAACTTCGACGTGTGTGAGCTGCCCATAGCACTTGCCGTGCACTGGAAGCTGAAGCAGTCCGAGCAAACTGAACCTAAAATATTCACCGAGCGAAACCTCGCCGTCCGCTCCGCTTTCGACAACTTCCTGATCTGGTTGGAACGGATCGAGCATCTCATACGCTACGACGTGATCGGAGCCGTCGGTTTCCGCGACCTGTTCTCGTATTGGCTGGTCCTGCTCGGCGAAATTCCGCAACCCGGCGACAGAATCAATCATCTCTCCAATGAGGATCGTGCCGCGCTTTGGGAGTACATCCGAGCATATGAGTTCAATTCGGTCGTTCGCCTATTCGCCCGCTATGGCCGTGCGGCGCCGGTTGGACGGGACGGTTTCGTTCCTCGCGAGACGACACCAAAAGAGAACGCCTAGACACGCACGCCGTACATGCCTTTCATTTTCAGTCGAAACGCTTGTCTCAGGCGGATCGAGCCAAGCGGTCAAAAGCGCGAAGAATGAAAGGCCGAAGGCGGGCAGCGTTCGGGTTTGACGGCGATCGCCACCTTGTCGTCAGATCCGCGTAGCGTGCGATTGGCATCCGGTGCCGTCCGGAAATGGTTATAGCCAAGAGCAGCCGCGCCCTGCCACCGCGTCAATGCACCAAACGGCAGTGAAACAATCCATGCAGAGGTATGCTGGTAGTAGCTGGGGTCGAAGCAGTGCCGATGCTTGCGAGCCAATCAAAGGCGATCGAACCCGCAAAGCCCATGTTGTGGCAGCAACCTTCAATGAAGCTCAAAGGCTGACGGGCCGGTCGGGAACGGCAACTCGACATTGAGCGCCTTCTTGTTTCCGCTTTCTATGGCCAGACGGCGAAACTGCATTGCCGTGGATCGATTGCCAAGGCGCGCGGAGGCGATCGCCGCCGTGAAGGCGGCCTGCGATTTTACGTGACGCATCTTTGCAGAAGCAGGATTGGACGCTGGCACAGCATCGGCCCAGCCGAGCGCGCTTTTTGACAGCTCAAACGATTGATACCAGTCCTGCGTATCGAGCTTGATCTCTGCTGCACTTTTGATTGCCTGGGCGCGCTGGGCCGATGTGACACTCGAGAGATTCGAGTAGATCAGGAACGCGTTTGAGCGATCGGTGGGCAGAAGCGACTTATCCTCGGCGAAACGTAGGATATCTTTACCCGGAGAGAGCGCGAGATCGGCCACCACCTGATCGGCGACCTTGGCGATTGCGGCCGTTTGCAGTGCAGGCATCGTGGGATCGGCGTGCGGCAAATAGCGGAGTTGGGTGAACAGCTTGGTGATCGTCTGGGTCCCACCCTCGAGCTCCGTCGCCTTGAGTGTGAGGTTCGAATAGATCTCGTTGTGCAACTGCGCCAGAAACGCCGAGAACTCGACCGCCGACATGAGTGCAGCATGCGGCTGCCGGTCGGAAGGCTGTCCGGCCTTGAGATGGAAAACATCGGCAGCGATCCAGTTCGGGACGGTGCCATCTCCGGGGCACATGCCTGGAACGTAGTCTCCCTGGTAATCAGGTGCCTTGAATAGGATTTTACAAACCGTCTTCTGGTCCAAACCGGAAAAGTGCACCACCTTACCTTCGAAGGCGCGGTCCACGTCATAGGCCGCGACGTCGCACAGGAATGTCCGCGCCTCGCTCAGAAGGGCTGGCAATTCATTTGCGTTGAACTGTTCACGTTCCTGGCTGGACAGCTGGGCCGGCCAGCCAAGCAAACTCCAGGATCTAGGCTCAAACAGATCGATGTTGGCCTGGACGTCATTCTCGGTTCGGAATTCGAGATCGGTCTCCCAGCCGGGCCGCGAGAAACACGCCGTCGTGTTGACGACCGGCAGCAGCTGATAGGCGCTCGGATAGCGGATGCCGTATTTATTGAGATTGCGCGAGATGGTGTTCATATCGAGAGCAACGAGCGCGCGCCACAACGGTCCGTCGTTGGCCGGATCGACATAGAGTGTTTCGCCTCTCGAGAAGGACAGTACCGCTTTCGGGGCGCCGTAGTTCGGTGTCCCCGCAAAGACAAGCTTTTGAATCGGCATCCAGGCTTCAAATGTGTCGGTATCGGCCGGGCAATGTTCGCCGGCATAGCTATGTTCAAGCCAGTATTTGAGCACCAGTCCGCCCATGCTGTGGGCCAGAAAGACCACGGGGCGTCCTTTGACGATAGTCCGAACGTCATCCCGGCATAGCCAGCGCGAGAAGTCGCTCGCGCTACGAATATTCGATTGCCGCCAATCATAGGAGAACCGCAGCACATTCGCGGGTCCCATGATCATGCTGAGTTCAGCATAAGCCTTGCCGTAAATATCGATGTTCTTGAGCGGCGCGTAAAGCGTATCGAGCACCTTGGTGCTGACCGCTTCACCGTCCGTGTATTTGAAAGCGGGGTTATCCTGAATGAAGTCGCTTGCTGAGAACTTCCCCCAGAACATGACGTCACGGCCTGCAACGGTGCGTGAAAGGGCGGAGCCGAGAATGCCCGGGATGAAAATGAAGACCGGCATTGCGCTCTTCACGGCAGTCCCGACGATCGCCTGCTCCGCCGGCTTCAGGACATCCTTTGCACCATTCAACTCCGAGATGGAGGGCGGATTGATCCGAAACCCCATGCTAGCGGCCTGGGCGGCCTTGAGCGGCACCAGCGTCATAACGAGCGATGCGACAGCGATGCGGCGCAACCAATCGGCCCGGCAAACCATGTCCTGTACTCCTCCCCCACCAACAATCCCTGAGCAAGCCCCGCAACGACAACCAGTAACGTGAGGGCCGGAAAAGCGCCTGAACTTACATTGAAAATGAACCCGGGGTAACACAGCCGGTGGTGTATCCCGTGATCCACACATGCTGCCTCGCAGCCGTCGAGATCCCATCGGTTTAGCTTCAAACGCCAGGGATGATCATGATCTGGGGAAATCGTTCTTCGGCCACGAGAACTGAGAAGACGTTGAGCGGCGCTTGCCCCTGGCCAGACACCGCGAATAATTCGGTGACCTCAGCGTGCGAACGAGAGCACAACACCGAGCGCGACGAGCCACGCAAACCGAGCGGGTGTCCCTCCCCGCGCTTTTCACGGCGGTTTTCGCTCATCGTATCTACTCCAATCTCCGCATCGCGCGACGCCGGAGTCTCGGAAACCTGCCCCCTGGATTGCGAAGATCGGGCGCGGATAAATGCCCAGACGCCATCCTGTCCGTGCTCCCCTCCGATAGCCTGAGTCATGCAGCCACCGCCGCCGAGCTCAGAAATGCGATCCGTCGGCGTTACATTACTCCAATCTTTGATACAGCTGCAGGCCAGAAACGACGCCGCAAGGCAAGCTCGCACGTGCTGACATATTCGAGTGGGATTGGCTCGCCGCTCTTCTATTGCGCCGCTGGGCACGTGGGGCCCGTCTTTGGCGCAATATTCGTCGCTCCATCTTCCTCTGCGGCACAGCGGGTCGGATACTCTTTGACCACGCCGTCCTTAGTCCCGCAATGGATGACCTGCGGGCAGGGGGTCTTCTCTTGAGCGATCCTGATATGGGACAATCTCTCCGAGCGTTGATCAGCAGACGCAAAGCCAACGTTAAACATGCTTATGGCGAGAACCCAAGCCATTATAGGACGAATAAACATCGCGCTTTCTCCTTCAATAGCATACACAAACCAGAATGGACGCGCCTACCACGGGAACGGCCAAGGCATAGGCAAAGTTGCGTTTCGTGCGCCAGATGCCGCAAGCGCCTTCTTCTTGGAATCCACTTCGCCGACAATGGATGGTGCGGTTTGAGGCGTGATCAAATAGGAGAAGCCGAGATCCAGCGCTTTCTGCAGGTCGGAAGATGCAATCTCGTAGGCGTTCACACTGCCGGTGATCGATCCGCACAGCTGTATGTGCATTAATCCGTCAGTCGCTTTCTTTTGACTGACAATCGCAATTCCGGCACTCGTGAGCTCCTTGGCCATCTCGTCAAGCTTGATCCCGCTGCCCTCGGCACAAAGGATGGTTCCGTCATATTTGTAGACAACCGCAGTCTTCGAATCGAATATCCATAATCCAAACTTCGCTGGACCAACAAACCCTCGCCGGATCTTTTGCCAATCGGCTTCGCTGATCACGTAGGTGTTCGCCTGTCCCGTCGGAGCCCCGCACATTTGGATGATCTTGAATGGCAGCGGCTTCTTTTCTTGGCTAATCACATGGGCTCCAAGACTTTCCAGCACAGCCTTGTCTTGATCGAGAGTACGAGCCTGGCCCAGGTTGCATTGCAGACTACCATCGGGGCGATAGACGCGAAGATCGGCAGCAGCTGCACCATTAGCCGCTGCAAGGACCAGAATTGCACCACATGCACCAATTATCTTTGTTGAGATCATGTTGCCCTCATCCGCAAAGAAGATCCTGATTAAATGGAACGATCACGGCCTCCTTAGCCACGCATGCCTATGAACGAGTATGGAGGGCGCGTAGTGATGGGATGCTAATTCGTGATCAACAGCGTCCGTCGTTCTTCTTGCCGACGTGCTTCTTCTGCCGCTCGCAATCATTGTTGTATGTTTTTCCGTCACAACCGCAAACGGGAATGAGCGCTTTCGTACGCGACTGTGGGCAGAACTGACCGACCTTGACGCATACGCCCGATGCATCAGCAAAGCCACATTGGCCAGGCGTTGGATCGCACCAAAATCCCCGGTCACATTTGATGCCGCCGAATCCGCCGCACGCTTCACCCACTTTTGCAGCTTGTGAGGAAACCGGAGCAACAAATGCCGCGGCAAGAAACAATGTGAGGGAAAGTACAATCTTCAGGCACATCTTTACGCTCCATGCAATCTACTTCACCCACCCGCTTATACGCGGGCAGCGCTGATCAATTCGGTCGTGAGGCGCGAGAAGATCCGAGACGACGTTTGCCTAACGCTAATGACGGTCTCGAATAGGTAAAAGCATCTTTTTCAAAAGGGTAGCAGAACAGTACAACACCACCTGCGGTTTGTCATTGCATTTTTCATCTTCCTGGCAAATTTCGCTAGGCCGCAGGTCGGCAGCTTACTTTGGACTGACCGACATCTACGACAGCTCACTGCTGTCTCATCTCAAGGACAGACCAAGCTCACAATTGAGATCGGTGCAGGCAGAGCGCCCTCACGTGGCTCAGTAGGTTACCAATGCGGTATACCTGCGCTTTGGACTCACAAGATTAGGCAAAAATGCGAATCTGATTATCAGAAGCAGGAATAATGCACTTCTGCTGTGTTGGCGGCCGCAAGTCACCCGTTAATGGTGCACGCAAATCGATCCTCGCTCCTCCCTTCGATGATGTTCGTTGCCCGGCTTGGCACCACTTATTGCGGGGCTCCTCGCCCTGCTCGATCGGGGTCTCGATTTCGCCCGTTTGGGAAACGCCCATCACAGAGATCTGACGCCCGGCAGACCGCGCCCGGACATTCGGATTTGACCAAGCTGTGAATGTACAAAACGGACGGTTTGGGCTTGAATAAGTTATAGGCAATAAGATTATTGGTACGGAGGCATCCATGCGCTACCTTCAGTTCATCATTGCGATCGCGGTTTCCGTCCTGGCCAGCTTAGGATCGTCTTCGACCGCCGATGCCCGAAATCGTGCGGAATACGTGCTTCCCGGCATACAAGACACCTATTGTCTGCAAGGGCGTGCCTGGGGATATCCGGGTACGTGCCAGTTCTCGACCTATGGCCAGTGCATGGCCACAGCATCGGGTACGGGTGGCTATTGCCATCTCAATCCAGTTTACGCCTTCGAGCAACACCGATGGCAACCTCGCTAGCGGACCAAGGTCGCCAATAGTCGACAAATCGAGGGCCAGGTCAGGCCATCAGTTCGGCTCGCCCGAGACCGCGAAGCGGGTCTTCCGACGGCGACGAGCATGGGACAAGCCTTTGTTCGAGCGGCAGGCATTTAATCAGCTCTAACCCTTAAGCCTCGCGCTGCATCTCAGGTCGACGCGGAGCTTTCGTGCTCATGCTTTGCAAGATCGAAACTGGACGCCGATCCCTGCAGCAGGCTTCCGATTTCGGGAGACTACCTGCTCTCGTTCACAAGAGGCCGGAGCGCCGTCAAGGCTTCTCCAAGGCTGGCGCGACTTTCGGGACTACCTAGGACGATACGAATGGCCTGAGGGGAACTCGCTTCATCGAGCGCGAACATGCTTCCGGACCGAACCAACACTCCGGCCTCGGCTGCTGCGGTGACGAAGCTCTGCTGCGTCCATCTGTGCGGAAGCGCCAACCACATGTGGAGTGATTCCGGCTTGGTCAGGTAGGTCGCATGAATGAACGATCTTGCGGCCATTTCCTGCCGCGCGACCGCCTCTCGGCGTACGGCGAGCAGCACTTTCTCAGCGGTGCCATCGGCAATCCAGCTTTGAGCGACCAAAGCAGACAGGGGCGTGACATGCCATGTCGAGGTGGTCTGAAAGAGATTAAACGCGCTTGTGGCCGCCTCAATGGACGGCATCAACAGATAGGCAATCTTCAAGCCGGGCCCAATGCACTTTGCCAGGCCCGCAGCGTACCAGGTGACGTCAGGCGCTAGCGCGCTGATCGGGGGCGGCGCTTCCGGTGGAAGGAGTCCATAGACGTCATCCTCAATGATCACGACGCCATATCGTCTGGCGACCTCCGCGAGCGCAAGCCGTCGTTCATGCGACATGGTGATGGTGGTCGGGTTATGCAGTGTCGGCGTAAGGAATAGCGCTTTGGGATTGAGCTTTCTGCACGCATCCTCGAACGCCTCCGGCGCCGCGCCGTCGTCATCCATCGCGATTCCCTTGACGGAAATGTTCAAGAAGCCGGCAATCCGCCGCAACCCGTAATAGCTCAGGTTCTCCGTCAGCAGCACATTGCCGCTTCCAACCACATTTGCCAATGTGATCAGGAGACCACTTTGAGTTCCATTCGTGACGATGATCCGGTCAATCGACGGCGCAGCTCCGAAGCGCTTGGCTAACCAAGCCGCTCCAGCTTGACGATCGGACTCCGTGCCCCGAAAGCGATGATACCTCAACAGCGTGGCGACGTCGCTTCGTTCAGATATCTCAAGCAGCGTTCTCGACAGCTCCGCCCCCATCCACTCTGGAGTCGGCGGAGTGGTTCTTATAAGGCTGATTGGCTCCCTACGCTGAGGATTGCCAGGGATATTCATTTTTCCGGTTCCAGTTGGAGTAAGCGGCGCAATGAGACAACGGTAAAGTTTCCGGTTCCATTCACGATCTCGCCCCTCCTGGTTGTCTTCGCAATTGCCTCAAAACCGAATTGGAGCGTCACACTGAACCGCTAGGCCGCGCCCGGTGATGAAGCGCACTAAGCGACTCTCGACGGCAAATATGGCCGAAGAGATCTCTCACGGCCTCACACGGCGATGAGCGGCCTTCTCTCGCCCGCTCACGTCACTCAGCAACAAGCCAGATCCAATTGTCTCCTCCTCTCGCAAAGAGTCCGTCGCCGTCTATTCTCGAGGCGGAGCGAACTGCTGCTAGGCAGCGTTGATCCATTGCGATGATTCATTTGGTTTGACATGACACCGGCCGAACGTGATCGTTCTTTGTTGTTCTCACACGCCCCGTCGCCCCCTCATCCAATCCCATAGATGAAGCAACTGCCAGCTCAATCAACCACCAGCGTGGGTAGTTGATTGCGACGAGAGCTATTTGCACACTGAGATGACGAGAGGCCTTGGCTTTGCAACAACTGTGAAGCAACTCTGCCGTCGCGAAAGCGCTTTAGCAAACCAGGACGCTCTTCATGTGTCGCGGCCGGTCGACAAGCGGCGGACCAGTTACGAAAACCGCTCGGAGACGCCGGTTCGGCCGCGCACATCCAAGCACCGTGGCTGTTTCAAATTGCGTCCAGGACAGCATCGCAGGACCTGCGGCGGATTGATCCAGGCGGGCGCTTCTCGGTCCATAGAGCCGAACGGAGGTGAGAGATGGGCAGTCAACCGGCGGACTCGCACTCATCCTACACTGGGCTTGCTGATGCGTATGATAGTTATCGGCCGCATTACCCCGACGATATAGTCAGCTTCGTTGCCGAGCGCGTGAGACAGGCTGCGCCTTGCGCTTTGTCTGTGCTCGATATCGGCAGTGGCACAGGAATCTTTACCAGACAACTGGCGACGCTATTGCCCCAATCTACGACCATCGTTGCGCTCGAACCGAACGCCGATATGCGCCGGAAAGCCATCTCCCAATCCCTGGGCAACTCGAACATCAACCACATGCCAGGCAGCGCGGAACGGCTTCCAGCCGAAAGCGGAACCATTGCACTGGTAACGGCGGCGAGTGCCGCGACGTGGTTTGATCGGCCCAAGTTTTATGCTGAGGCAAACCGGGTCCTGATCCCATCAGGCCTTATCGCGGTGCTCATGATCCGACGGGATCTTGATCGAAGCGAGCTGCTTCAAGAGTACGAGCGCTACCACGAGAAGTATATTCCTGGCTTCGTGACCGGTTGCTTTGAGGGCAGCGACGGACGCTATGCACCCGCCAATTTCGTGCATGAGCTCAAATCATCGCCGTTGTTTCGTAAGGTCCGGCATTTCGCGCTCTATTGGGACGACTTCTTGACATGGGAACAGTTCCGGGGACTGAGCTTATCCCGCAGCGACACCAAGAAGATCGTTGGGAGAAACGGCCTTGAAGACACGATGAGATGGCACCGCTTGCTCTTTGAGCGACATGCTTCGATGGATGGAACGGTCGCATTTCCGTGGTCAGCGGAGGTGACGATCGCCCTACCCGTCGCGCAATAGCGCGTCAGGCCCCAACGCGCCGCTCTTGTGGTTGGCGGCCGGACCCAACAATCGCGAATCTCAACCGCTCAAGGTCGCGCTATACCGGTGCCGCTTACGGAGGTTCTGTTGCTCAATCACCCGCGACAGAGCTGCGAAAGCCTAAGCCACGATTGCGACCGAACGAACAGGCGTATTTCCCTTGGATTTTCGATTGGTTCGCTCGGTAATAAATTTGGCAAGCTGAATGCGCAGCAAACTCCCTCGTTCGACCATTGCCGCAAGCGGGTCAAGTTAAACGATGTGGCGTGGCAGCGCCGTCCCTAGCACGAGCAGGATTTCAATTCAGATTCGACAGCGAGGGTTTCGGCATGAAGTGCGAGAATGGCCTGCGCGGCAGCGCGGGCTCCCTTCGCGCCGACGAAAAAGAAATGCCCTCCGATCGCCTCTCGCGACAGCCGTTGCGGCAGCGAGAGAACCAGCGAGCGGACTTTATCTAGGCTTTCACGAGCGCATGAGGCGGCGCGGGCCGCGATCACGTTGGCATTGAAGAAAGACCAGTTGGCCTGATCGGTTAACAGGTGGTGCCTATCACTCGATGCGGTTGGAATGATGGCTGCGCATAGCGGAGAACCTTGAAATTCCATGGCCAACACATCATTCGACGCATCTGATAGGGAGTGTTGCATCCGCCCATTGCGCCAGCGGAGAGCTTCACCATGCAGATTTAGAGGTGAATTACCAACGAACTGTTTTAGATATACCCCCGGCGGAATGATCGATTTCCCCTCGATGTGCTCCTGCTCCGATAGAGCAGCCAGCCAACAGCGATTGACGGGCGTAAGACCGTCGCTATCTGATAGGCCGATGAAGGATCGGAAGCCCTGTCTCGAAAGGGGAGTTTGCTCAAGATTTACCGGCGAGAGACCCGGAAGGGGTGGCGTTGCCGCCAAGCTTACGAATGCCTCTATCTTGATGCCTCTTATAGAGGCCGTAGCCGCCAGACGTGAAATAAATCGACCGGCCATACTCCAGCCGACGACCACAACACGCGGCTTCAGCTCCCATGCTTGCAGCTTTGCCTCTACCAGATCGATCAAGACATCGGACCAGGTTGTCACGTCCAGCCCGGAAACAGGAGCGTTGAACAGAGGATGTTCAATGGGAGGCGATGGCACAACCAAATTGTACCCCGACAGATTGAGCCAGTGGCCGAGAAAATCCTTGGGATCGCCGTCAGGATAACCGTACGAAATCCGTCCCAAATGACCACCGCCGGTCAGAAAGAGCACCAAGGCGCACTCTTTTCTCCCCTGGCGGCTCCATTCGACGTAGGGAACGGCGCGGGCTATCCCATATCGTTCGTCCGGATAAAGGCCTACGCTACCCATCCCTTCAGTTTGCTCGCCAGGCTCAAACATTCATTTGGCCCCGAGAAGCTTCCGAGCGTGCGATGCCATTGCTTCGAGACCCGCTTCGGGCGGCTTCTGGAGCGTGATGACAGAGCGCATACCGTCCACGATGCCCTTGGTCACTTTTGCCGCGTTCTCTCCTGGAAACGCGTACCAACCCTGAAGAATGGATAGCTGATCGAGGCTGGCCTTGTAGTTTGCATTCTTTGCAAAGTGGTCGGAGAGTTCTCTCGAATCGCGGGTGGCGAAGTCGTTCGCCGGCAGCCATCCTGATTTGAGCGCTACAATCTTCTGCCCTGCGGGTCCGCTCGCAAACTTCATGAACTCCCATGCCAGTTTCTGTTGCTCGGGTTTTGTCGCAAACATCATTGCGATCGACCCGGCCGCTGGAAGAGACCCGTTACGCGCCATCAGCGGAAACCTGCCGACAGCCATCTTGAATTTGTTCCTGCTGTCCTCTTCAAAACGCAGCAGATTTGAGTTGGAGTCGAAAATGATGCCGACCTTGCCGGCGGCAAACAAAGCGCGAGCCTGGTCTTTCGACATGTCAACGGACGCTTGTCCGGATTCACCGATCCGCTTGATGATCTCCAGGGCCTTTAGACCCTCCGGGCCATCGAATGTTATCTTGCTTTCATCAGGGCTCATCATCGCTGCATTTTGACTGAAGAGCAGAGCGTCCCAGAAAAAATCCTCGCTATCGTACTGAAAAATAAGTCCGACATTCCCCTCGCCCAGCTTCGTGATACTGGAACCGAGTCCGATGATCTCGTCCCAACTCGTCGGCAGGTGAGCAGGATCGCCGCCCGCTCTGGCGAGCAGGTCGAGATTGTAGAAGACGACAGGCTCCGCGACGCCGAAGCCCAGCGCGTAGGTATCGCCCTTTGAGGCGCCGATTTTTGTGACCGCCGGAGCAAACACTTTTTGGCTGTCACTCGTGTCGGCATTCAGGAAGCGGTTGAGCGGAACGGCGAGGTTTCGATCGGTATAGATCCGCAGACGATTGGCGCCCTGAAACGACACGTCCGGCAAGGAGCCTGTCAGCGAAGCGCGCAGAGTTGCCTGAACGAGATCGTCATAGCCTCTGTTCGAATTATCCAGTTCGACTTTGACGCCGGGATGCTCTCTCTCAAACGTTCTCGCGAGTTCGACCCACATCGCGTTGAGGTCGGAGGAGGCCGCAGTTACCCTTAACGTTCTGCCGTCCTCTGCGTTTGCCGGGCTCGCGATCGCTCCAACAAGCGCTGCGGCGACGGAGGCAACGGCCATCATTTTCATCGAGATCCACATCTGTCTTGCTCCATTTTGGCAATATTCTGTATGCCTCCCCGCAGCGGATCGTGTGGACGCGCTAGAACTGGGAGGCGGAGTTAGGCGCAGCCCCAAGAGGCTGTTTCTGTTACTTGATTGCCCCTTCAGCCAAACCTTCGACGAACCAACGCTGTGCGGCCAGGAAGGCAAGCATGAGGGGTAGGACCACGAGCGTTGCGGCGGCCATGAGGGGGCCGTAGTCGGTGCCGGCCTCCTCGCTTTTGAAGGCCGCGATACCGAGCGGCGGCGGCATCAGTGATTGATCGTGCACTGCGATCAGCGGCCAGAACAGATCGTTCCAATGCGAGACCATAGAAAAGATTGCGAAGGCGATTACGGCAGGCAACGCCATGGGCACCATGATCTTCCAGACGATCGCGATTTCGGAAAGGCCGTCGAGCCGTGCGGCGTGAACGATGTCATCAGGAATCGTCTTGAAGAACTGGCGGAACAGGAAAATGCCGAATGGCGAGACCACATAGGGCAACACGAGCGCGGCATAGGTGTTGAGGACACCGAGTTGATAGCCGAGGATGAAGAGCGGCAGCGAAAGCACCTGATGCGGCAGGAGCAGCCCGATCAGCACCAGGCCGAAGAGCGCACCGCGGCCGGCAAAGCGGAGTTTGGCGAGCGCGTAGGCGCACGGGGCACAGACAAGGATCTGGAGCGCCAGGATCAAAGCGCAGACAATGAAGCCGTTGCCGAGATAGCGCGGCAGCGGCGCCCGGGTCAGCGCCTTGGTGTAGTTCTCGAACCCATAGAACTGGGCGGGCCAGAGGGAAAAGCTGGTCCCGAATATCTCGCCCGGCGGCTTCATCGACAGCGACACCATCCAGACGAACGGGACGAGGATGAGGGTGCCGGTTGCGAGCAGAACCGCATGCCGGACGAACGCGGCCGGTGACAATAGGCTTGTGAGAGGCGCCCTGGTGCTCATTGGTAGTGCACCTTCCTGTCCATGACGCGGGCCTGAATGAGGGTGAGGGTCACGACGATGGCCAGAAAGACGACGGCAATTGCGGCGCCATATCCGGTGCGCAGATACTCGAAACTCTCTCGATAGAGCGTGTAGAGCAGCATTTCGGAAGCGTGCCCCGGGCCTCCCTGGGTAAGTACTTTGACGGTGTCGAAGGACGCGAACGCCCTCAGCGCCACAACGATGATGACGAACATCAAGACCGGGCCGAGCATCGGCAGCGTGACGGTACGCAGACGGTCCAACCAGAGGTCAGCACCGTCGACGTCGGCCGCATCATAGATGTCCTTAGGGATACTCTTGAGACCCGCGAGGAAGAGCACCATTGCGAAACCGAGGTTCTGCCAGATGCCTATCGCAGCAAGCGCCGGCAGAACGGTATGCTCATCGCGTAGCCAGTTGGCGGCCGGCAAGCCGATGGCAGATAATGTCTGGTTGACGAGACCGATGGTCGGATGCAGCAGCGCATCCCAGACGATCGCCATGGCCGACATCGTCGCCATAAAGGGCAGAACGTGAATCGCGCGGTAGAGGGAGCGGCAGGACTTGCCGCTTTCAATCAAAAGAGCGATCAGAAGACCGAGACTGACAGTGCCCGGCACGACGATCAGCAAGTAGATGACGGTGTTGCGAAGCGAGATCCTAAAGCCCTCGTCTGCAATGACCTCGCGGAAGTTGGCAAGCCCGACGAAGGAGAGCGTCGACGCACCGAACCGCCAGTCGGTGAGCGCGATAACAAAGACACCGATCACAGGCAGGCAGAAGAGCACGAGCAGAAAGAAGACGGCCGGCCCGGCGAGCGTCCAAGCCGTCAGCGCTTCGCTAACGACACGTCTGCGCGCCCGTGGGGCGGCGTGAGATCCCAATATTTGCGCACCGCCGCTCACGGAGAGGTTGCCGAGGACGCCAGACTCAGCACGAGATCCGCTCATCGAGCGGCCTCCCGGAGCGGCGTGACCGACGCCCCGCCGGATTCCGCTTCCCGGCGCAACCGGCGTCCATCGGGGGTAAAGAGAAGCACCCGGTCCGGCCGGACCGTGACATGCAAAGTCTGGCCAGGGACGATACGAAGCGCGCATTCGGCCGGTAGCCTTGCGACCAGCGGCTGGTCGGGGCCTGGTAGATCCAGATAGACGAACAGATCGGAGCCCATATGCTCGATCGTGCGAACCGAACCGGTCAGCGTCCCCTGCCCACGCTGCTCGGCAAGATGAAAAGCCTCGGGGCGGATTCCGAGGGTGAGATGCATGCCGGGGACTGCAGCGGCCTCGATTTTCAGCGTCGATCCAGCCACATCGATCAGGCCGCGTTCGCGCATCACGCCGTCGAGTATGTTGATCTTGGGTGAGCCGATGAATTCTGCGACGCGCCGGTCGTCCGGATCGCCATAGATATCCTGCGGCGCAGCCACCTGCAGCAACTCGCCGCCGAGCATCATCGCGACCCGGTCGGACAGCGTCATGGCCTCGGCCTGATCATGGGTCACATAGACGAAGGTGCCTCCGAGACGCTGGTGCAGTTCCTTGATTTCGGCGCGCATCTGCACACGCAGCTTGCTGTCGAGATTGGACAGTGGCTCGTCCATCAGGAAGACAGCCGGATGGCGTACCATTGCCCGGCCGACCGCCACGCGCTGGCGCTGGCCACCGGAGAGCTGTCCCGGTTTGCGCGTCAGCAAGTGGCTTATGCCCAGCGATTCGGCGGTACGGGCAACTTCCACGTCGATCTCAGCAGCTATCCGCGCTCTTCCTGGGATCAGACGGCTGACGAGAGGAAGCCTCTGGATGGCCGAGAGCCGCCGCATCCGGAGCGGCAGCGCAATGTTCGAAGCGACCGTCATATGGGGATAGAGAGCGTAGGACTGGAACACCATTGCCACGTCCCGCTGCTTCGGCCTGAGCCCGTCGACCGCTCGGCCGCCGATCAAGATCGACCCCGCATCCTGTACCTCGAGCCCCGCCAGCAGACGTAGCAGAGTTGACTTCCCACAGCCTGAGGGGCCGAGCAGCGTCAAGAACTCACCATCCGCGATCGACAGCGATACATCACGCAAGACAGGCGTCCGCCCGTAGTTCTTCACGACCCTGTCAATCAATACGGTTGCCATCGCCCAAAATCCCACATCTTGAAAAGGGTTGCTGAGCACGGCGATGAGATCATCTATCCCGGTGGCGCGCGTCCGCTGTGATGTGGGACCTTAAAAGATCGACCTGCTACAGGCGGATGACAAACATCGAATAATTCGATGTGACACCTCTCCTATACGATGGCGCCTCGCGTTCGGTAAGCCGATGTGTCGAAAGAGCAACGCGAAACGCGTTGAACGCCTCGATCGAAGCTAGCAATCGAACAAGGCTAGATACGTATCGGCAGCCCAAACTCGCGCCGCTTGAAATCTATTTCGGCGCACGACATCAGCGAATTTGATCGGACATCCGCCATACCGAACACGCGCAAACCTATGTTGACGCGCCTTGGTCGCTCGGACATGAACAGCGATCAACCAGTCGGCCTCGGCGCCCCACATTATCGCTGTCCTGGACTTGTGCTGCTATGCCGGATCCGGTAGCCAAGCAGTTCGCGATCCAAACCCGCTTCCAGCGGCCCCGTAACTCAAGCCAGAAGGAGACCAGCTCCGTCCAAGACATCGCGCTTGGCGCCGTCTTAAGGTGAGAGAGCGTTCGAAACATCAAGAATACGCGACAAGCAATATCAAAATTTGCGTGGCCAGTTCCTCAGCTCGAACCATTCACCGCACCACAAACTTTCATAACAAGATGGTCTTGAGCTCTTGATTACGAACTCCCACGTACACCAAGCCAGGAGGTGGGAACTCGCGGCCTTAAAGAACCGATCAACGGAGGCACATTTGCGGAGACGCGTATGTCGATTGAGTCCCGTACTGCTCGCGTAGAAGGGCAGTTATTGAATTACACTATAACCCGAAAGCCTTCGGCTCTGCCGAGTGAGCAAGAAATCATTTCGATACAGAGCGCCCGGACCATCGAACGCTTGAACAGGGCCCTTTGCGAAATCTACAACCGGCATTATTTGGGCAGACGAATGCGCTGACCTCCAAGGAGACCCTAAAGATAGAGCCTTGCGTAGCATGGCTGCCGAAACCGCTATCGTCCGTCCCACTTCTTCATTGATGAACGGATGAGGAGTAAGATCAGGCACATTCACACGATGTCTTGCCGCCTGACAGCCCCGCACTTCAGCAAGAATTCCAACCGCCGGCAATGTAACAGGCTCCGCCGACGCGCTCGCGCCGGAGCAACTGCTTGTAATCGCCGAGGCGCGTCTCGAAGTTCTCCTCGCGAACCGGAATATGGAAGGCTTCGGGCGACCGGAGCAATTCATGGAGCACCCGCCCGCTCATCGACCGCGGTGCTTCAATGTCCAGCAGATACAGAATCGTCGGTGCGATATCGCAAATCCCTGACGGGAAGAAAGATGCGCAGCCGGCATTCGGGACTACCGAGCCTGCGACAAGGCAGACTGCTGCGAGTTCCCTCGGATGGAGCCCGCCGTGAAGGCCAAGACCGGCGGGGCGGTCATTGTCATAGAAGGTGCCGCCGACAAGACCGAACGGGTCGACGGTATCGTCGGCGCGGAAGCAGAACGCGACGTCCGGCGCGCGAGAATGCTCCGCAAAAACCAGGCGGTTTGAGAGGCTCCCGGCAGCAATGCCGTTGACGTCGTCTTTCGCACGCGTGAACACGGGCCCGCACCATCGCTCCGATGTCATGGCCGCGACCAGCCGCGCAACGTTCGCCTGGTCTGGATCGGCAAGATAGAGAGCGCCCACCTGTCCCGGCACCATCACGACATCGACATCAGGAGACGGCGCAGTGCCGGGGTTGAACCCTGCCGCGCGCAGGCTATCGGCAACTGAGACTCGCGTTTGGCCGGTGATATGGCCGTGGTCCGAGATCGCCAAAATCTGAACGTCAGCTCGTCGTCCCTCTGCCTCCCACCAGTCGAGCACACGACCAAACTGGCGGTCGCAATGAGCAATGATGGAGCGCGTCGCCTCGGCACCTGTGCCGTGAAAATGCGAGGTGACATCCGGTTCGCCGTAGGAAAGGATCGTGACGTCGGGTCGATATTTCGGCCAGACAACGTCGAGAAAGGCGGACGTAATCCAGTCCTGGCCGGTGCGATCCGGCTCGGTTTTGGGCGGAGCTGGAGGCAATTGACCGACACGGGCTTCGATTTCGGTGAGCACGTCGTCAGGCGTACAGGCCTCGCGGAAATGACCGGACAGACGGACATGGCCGAAATCCTCGGCCTTGTGGTGGAAGAGCCGGGTGGTACCTGGCGTATTGGTGGCGAGGACGGCGAGGCTGCGCCCGTTCGCTGCCAAGATCTCGCCGAGCGATGGCGCCGAGTAAAGGCGACCGCCGCTTTCGACATCGAGCCGGCGGAGCAGAACCGCATCTGACGTGTCGATGTAGCGCGGCGGGGTCATGGCTCGATCGACATACTTATTGCCGACCATGCCATGCCGGTCGGTCGTGGCGCCGGTCACAAGGCTGGGGAACGCGGATCTGGTTTCGCTGGGATAGACGGTGCGATGCTTCGCCAGCGTTACGCCGACGGTCTTCATGCGCCAAAGATGAGGGGTCAATTCCGGGCCAATCAGGTCGGGGCGCAATCCGTCGAAGCTCACAATAACGAAACGGTAATCGTGACCCATCAACGGACGCCCGCCATAGATCCTGAATTAAGCGCAGTTTGGAGCAAACCTCCGACCACCGTCATAGCAGCCTCCAACTCATCACGACTCTCGGGGCTGCCGATGACAAGACGGACATGATTGAGCGACATCTTCGGATCCGTTGTAAAAATCCGACCTGGCCGGATGGTCACATTTCTTGCAGCGCATTGCGCAACCAGTTCGTCCTGCTCGATGATCCCCCTAAGATCGACCCAAAGAAAAAGCGCATCCGGCCGGGTCCGAAAAGGGATGCCTGTGAGCCATCGCGTTGCAATCCTCTGTCTCGCGACCGCTTCTTCTCTGACACCGGCTACGATCTTTTCCATCGAGCCATTGGCGAGCCAGAAGTTCACCAGCTCGACAGAGAACGGGGCGGCAAACCAGGTCGACATGCCGTAGAAACGGTCTAGCGTTGCCTGCGCCGCCTTTGCATGAGGCGCAACGAGGTAGCCAAGTCGAACACCGGGACCAACGCATTTGGCGAAACTCGTGATATGCCATGTTATCTCTGGCGCCAACGCTCCAAACGGAGCTGGAACGCGCTCCGGGAGCACTCCGTAGACATCATCTTCGATGATGCTCACGCCATATTGCCGTGCGATTTGAACGATCCGCTGCCGCCGCTCGAGCGACATGACGATCGTCGTCGGGTTATGGACGGTCGGCATCAGAAACAGCGCCTTCGGCGTGAACTTGCGGCAAGCTATCTCAAATGCCTCGGGTTCGGCGCCATCGTCATCCATGGCTATTGTTTGGGTCCGGATGCCTTGAAGGTGCGCATGTTTGCGAAAACCGTAGTAGGTGAGTGCTTCTGTCAGGATCGTATCACCGGACGCCGCGACAGACGCTAAAGCAAGAACCATCGCGTTCTGGGCACCATTGGTGAGGATGATCCTTTCCGGCTCCACAGGCGTTTCGAAGCGCGAAGTCAGCCACCGCGCCGCATTGGCTTTATCGGTCTCCGTTCCAGAAAATCGATGTTGTCTTACACCATTCTGGATCTCCATTGAATCGCTGAGTGCGCGCAGGCCCTCTCTGACCGTTTCTTTCAGGTTGGGACAAGCCGGTGGAGTCGACCGTTCAAGGCTAATAGGCACCGTTCGGCTCTGACGATCTCTGGACATGTGGTCATTCCATCGTTTGTGATTTGATCTGTCGTGATGTACCGCTCAAGCGGATCGCACCGTGCAATGCATCCGCGTATGTGCCGTGAGCGATCGCCGGCGAACAGCACCGCCCGTCACCATCTCTCTCAGTCACGATGAACGATTTACAGATTTGCTCGCTCATGGAGCCGTGGCCCGACGTGAAGTCTATGAGAGACTCAGAGGGAGCCTCAGACGGCGCGATACGGTGCGACGCCCTCAATGGAACGCTCGCATTGGCACTCCGCAACTCCTTCAGCAGCACCTCATAACGTGACCGGGCCGGCGCTGGGTTGAGACTTTCACCGCGCCCAGAGACATGAATGTCTCGGCTGGAACGCGTAACACCGAAGAACGATGCCGGCCCAGGCTCGAGCAAAATAAGGATCGCAGTCGATCTCCCGATGCCGCCTGACATCAGAAAATCACGATCCGAGAGCGCCAGCTGAAGAGCTGCGCAAGCTGGGGGTTCGAGCAGATACTGTCAACGAATTCGCAGCCCAAAACGGTTTTTCCATATCCTCACGCAAACTCGCGGCTAAGAGAATGAGATGCCCCCCTCGCCGCGTCGGCTGCATGCAAGGAGCTTCAAAACCCGGACTGCTAAAGTTGCATGACAGTCAGCGAATTATTCGATTGAGCCAACGCAATATGCGATCAATGCTCCTGCAAGAGACGCCGAAAGTAGCGGTGGCTCATGCGAGAGATGCCTTCGCGCACGAGATCGGCAGCGAAGAGGACCAATAACCTCGGCATGCCCGTGGGTCGTCAAGCCGCAGCTTGCGTCGCATACGCTCTAAATCGGCTCGAGGCTGATCAACCGCGCATTCGAAACAGTCACAACGCTGCTTCCACCGGCCCCTCGCCGGTTTCACCGTTGGGTTCTGCAGACGTCCGTAATTGTTTAGCGCAGGCGCTGCTTCGGAGAGATGACGCAAACCGCTTATCAGTCGCGTCCCGTTCACGAGATTGCGAATCCGCGGCCTTCAGTCATTCTCGTCCGACTAGGACCGGCCGCCATCACCGCATTGGCTCTCCATGCATGTCCACGACAATACATAAATTTGGTGCAGCGATCGCACGCCGGCCTCTGCCGTCATCGTTGGAGCGTTGGATCATACATGACGTAATGGATATCTGGTCCGCGTGGGCGCACGCAAAGTTCGTCGCCGGCGGGCTTGTGTGCTGCGCTCTATGGAGCGGCTACCCGTTACTCAAGCCCGGCCGTCTTTCCACACATCCGCCGTGAACATACAGAGCGATGAAATCGTGCCTCGCTTCGCTGGCGCCACAACGATCCGTCACGCCCGCTGATGACAATCGGACCTCAACATCCCCTACCAGCAGGTTCGTCTCCGACGCGCTTCCGCGGGGTTTCCTTGCCGTGCGCAGACGCATGGATGATAAGCGGTATCGAGTGCCGGATCCAAGCGGCTGCTCGAAGGCGCATACTCAATCCCACGCGGCACCTTCCGCTGCCCGTCAATCGTCCACTTTCAACATGTCGAGCGAATGCAGCAATCAAGCATCGCGACTTTCGATTGTTTCATGCAAAAACATGATTGTCCGGTTGGTTGGCGCAATTGAGAACAGGTAGGAACCGTAACCGAAGTTGTCTTTCCAAGTCCGCAGGGACCTCCATCTTGACCCTCGTTGCAGAACGCCTTCGCGCCGTCCGTCCCTCGGAAACCAAAGCCATGACGGCGCGTGCCGCCGAACTGCGCGATCAAGGCGTCGATGTGATCACGCTCAGTCAGGGCGAACCGGATTTCGATACGCCGGCCGCTGTTTGCGAAGCCGGTATCCGGGCCATCCGCGATGGGCGGACCAAGTATACTGCGGTCGCCGGGATAAAGCCGTTACGTCAAGCGATCCGCGAGAGCTTCGCCCGTGACCACGGGCTCGACTATGGCTTGGACCAGATTACGGTCGGCTGTGGCGCCAAGCAGGTCGTGTTTAACGCACTCTTTGCCAGCCTCGATCCGGGCGACGAGGTGGTGATCCCGACGCCGTGCTGGGTCTCCTATCCCGACATGGTGGCGCTTGCCGGCGGCAAGCCGGTTCTCGTGGCATGCGATGAGCTTCATGGATTCAAGCTGCGCCCGGAGGCGCTGGAGGCAGCGATCACGCCACGCACCAAGTGGTTGATGCTCAACTCGCCATGCAATCCGACCGGTGCGGTCTATGACCGAGATGAACTGCTTGCGCTCGCGGAGGTGCTGCGCCGGCACGCGCACGTCTATGTGCTATCGGACGACATCTATGAGAAACTCACCTATGGTAACGATTTTGCGACCATGGCGGCTGTTGCGCCCGACCTCTACGAGCGCACCTTGACCGTCAATGGCGTGTCTAAGGCCGACGCAATGACCGGCTGGCGTGTTGGCTTTGGCGCGGGGCCTCTCGCGCTGATCAAGGCCATGAACCTCATCCAAGGCCAGACGTCATCGCACACCAGCTCGATTTCGCAATACGCCGCTATCGAAGCCCTGTCGGGTGGACGGAATCACATCGATGAATTCGCGCGCGCCTTTCGGGAACGCCGCGACCTGATGGTTGGCAAGTTGAACCAGGCCGCGGGCCTGTCGTGCCGGGTGCCGGACGGCGCCTTCTACGTCTTTCCCTCCTGCGCGGGCGTCCTCGGCAAGCGCACGCCAGGCGGCAAGTTGATCGAGACAGACACCGACTTTGCCATGTATCTGCTCGACGCGTTCGCCGTGGCCGTCGTGCCCGGGAGCGGCTTTATGGCCTCGCCCTTTATCCGCATTTCATATGCCTCCTCGCTTGATGATCTCACCCGCGCCTGCGATCGCATGATCGCGGCCTGCGCGGCGCTGTCGTGAAGGACCTGCCGATGCCCTCCGCCAAATGCCTCCGTGCCCGCATCTCCGAGGTCAGCCTGCTCCACATCATGGCTGCCCATAGCCCACTGTCAGCGATCCTAGCCGAAGAAGCCGGATTTGATGGCGTATGGGCCTCCGGCTTCGAGCTATCGGCGCTTTACGGCTTGGCGGACATGAGCCTGATCTCGATGACGCAGCATCTCGATATGCTGCGGGCGATCGCCGGACGCACGACGCTGCCAATCATCGCCGATATCGATACGGGCTATGGCAACGCGATCAATGTCATCCATGCCACGAGCGAATATGAGCGTGCCGGGGCCAGCGCCGTGGTCATCGAGGACAAGACCTTTCCAAAGGTCACCAGCCTTGCCGCCGATGGGCGCCAGGAACTGCTGCGCATTGAGGAATTCCAGGGCAAGATCGAGGCAGCCATCACGACGAGACGGGACCCGGATTTTCTCGTCATCGCCCGCACCGAAGCCTTGATCGCAGGTTTCGGCGAAGCCGAAGCCCTGCGTCGGGCGCAAGCCTATGTGGAGGCAGGGGCCGACATGATCCTGATCCACTCGAAAAAGAAGGATCCGTCCGAGATCGAGAGCTTCTCACGCGCCTGGAACGGACCGGTGCCGCTGGTGATCGTGCCGAACGCCTACCCGGATCTCGACGCCGAACGGGTCAAGGCGCTGGGCAATGTCCGCATGATGATCTATGGCAATTACGGCATCCGCGCTGCTGCAACTGCCATGCAGCAAGTCTTCCGCCGGATCGTTGCTGACGGCGGCGTGCAGAACGTCCACAAGGACATTCTGCCGGTGGACGAGATCTTCAGGCTCCAGAAGATGGACGAGGTCAAGGCGGCGGAAGCTCGCTTCCTTCGCTGAATGCCGCGTTCAGCTCCCCCATAGCTACCACATCCGAAGACGATTCTGCGCGCCCGGACCGTCACCCAGGCTTTATCCTGTCGCTCGCGGGAGCAATTCGAGCAAGGGAATTTGTCCTCCAGATAATCGCACTGGCGACTAAGAACGGCGATCGCACCGCCCTCCTCGCGAGAGCCATCTGTGCACCCTCGCCGACCTTCAACGAACTCGTCAGTCAAACCGCACGATTCGTACCGAGACGCGCTGTTTGCGCGGATAAATCAACATTACGCGGTAATCCGTCGAGACACATCGAATAATGTGATCGAGCATTCGCCTTTGCGTTGGCGATAGCCTGCCGCGGCACTAGCGCACATTGAGGAAGCGACCGGAACAGAAGATGGCTGCCGAACACGATGAAGTGCCCCTCAATGCTATCCGGGTGTTTGTGGCCATTGCCCGCGAAGGAAGCGTCACACGTGCAGCCAGCACATTGGGAACAACACAGAGCTCGGTCAGCCGCTATCTGGCGGTATTACAGGATTATCTCGGTACAGATCTCGTGGAACGACGAGGCCGGCGGAGCGAATTGACGGAATTCGGAAGGCTTTTTGTGAACACCGTGGCGGAGCCGCTCGATACAGTGTGCTTCACCGCCAAAAGAATGCGACGCCGGACCCAAGCGGACGGCAATCGGATTGTGGTCCGCACCTCGCTTTCCACCTTCGCTCACTCCTTTCTGATTCCCAATCTTTCGGCGTTCTCGGCCGAGATGGGCGGCGTCATCGTCGACGTGATCAGTTCATTGTCTCCGCCGACATCCTCCGATGATTTCGACATCTTGATCACCCGTGATCTCTCCGTCATCGAGCCGGCCGATGATTGGGAAATCTACAACGAGACACTCGTCTGCGTCGGCTCTCCAAATCACGTCACGGGAAGATCACTCTCAATCGTTCGTTCACTGCCAATTCTTAATATCACGTCGCGACCTGACATCCTGCCCACATGGCTGCGAGCCATGAACCTGTCCATCAAGGACATCAAGCCGGGGGCGCGATATGATCACAACTATCTTGCCCTGCCGGCGGTCATCACGGGAAAATGCCTTCTGGTAACGCCTGAAATCCTTGTAGGCGATCTTGTTCGCGCAGGCGTTCTGCAAGTGATCCCCGGATCGCGCACGCCCAGTGGCATGCAATATCGGGCCTATGCAGTCGACCGTAGTGACAAGCCAGAAATCGCCCGTGCCTTTTGCCGCTGGCTGGCGCGGCTCTGTAAGAAGGCCGGAACTCTGGAATCCGGTTAACATCGTAATGACGACGGCGAATCCGCCTCCAAGGGTAGATGAATTCACCGCTCGTGCACGGCAACTGCAGGTACACGGTGCCAGCTCCGGTCAGTATCCATCACATGCCAGGAGCAACATGGATGGTCGCCGCCCCCACGCAGCTACGTCTTGCGCCAAAATGGCGAGCGAAGCACGTCGTCGACCGATGTTCCAGACGAGAAACACGCCGATCGTGTGCGTGGACTTCAACGGCTGAATGCGACGAGGAGTTGCCGCCGTTCATGACCTCGAAGCCCCCTCTGCAATCTGATCGTGAGAAGTCATCGACTGGATTTGGGTGAATCTGCTAACCAAGGTGGGCGACATTGATGAATTCCAACTCAGGCATTCTGGAGAGGTTCCGCTTTGAGAGCAAAGGCACGGGACGATTGGCTGGAAAGGCAGACTGATATCCGAAAAGACCCCCAACGTGCGCGTCGGAGGCCTTCCAAACAACTTTTGACACGGAGCCACTCTGTTGGCCGAGGCGAGGCCGGCTTGCACCTGGCAAGCCGTTCTCGGAGCATTTTTTTCCCTCGTTCCAGAAGGGACTTCACCAATTCCGCTGAACGCGCACCAACATGCTCACCGCGCTCTGGTTCTTCAGTTCATATACCGCAGCTGGCTTGGCGACTGCCGCGACCGCCGGCGCCGCAATAGTGCCAGAATATTTCTGATCGAGAAAAGTTGCGAAAAGATCGGCCGAGAACGTCAAGTTTCTGACCGGCGTCCAGCGTGTCACGGTGCCAACCGCCGCGATGTTGAAATCCGGGTTGCAAACGCCCGTCAGCCCGAGTGCAGCCATGCCAGCGCTGCCACAGATCTGAGCCTTGGCCGCGTCTGTGTAGCGGATAGCAGCCCACCCGCCATAAAGCGCTGTGTTCCAGTAGGGATCCCAATTATGGATGTAGCCACCGTTGAATCCATAAGTCGTGGTCAGCTGAAAAGCGGTGCCGGTTGCCGCCGTCGGGCCGGAATAGATGGCGTCGGAAACTCCCGCGAAACCAAGGCTCTGGTACGCACCGGCGCGTCCGGTGCCACCGTACATTGCCCACGCGGTCGGGATGTTTTCCTGGATGCTGAAGGTGCTCGCACCCTTGGTGTAGGCGGTCTGCAAGTTGATCGTGTCGCCCGCCCCTGTCGGGATATTCTTGATCGATAGCGCCAGCTGACCTGCCCAGCCCCATTTGTCATCCGCGTGCCCGCTGACTTCGCTCCCACCGTAGTATGCGGCATGGTTGTCGTGCGCTGCGGCCGACGCTTGGAGGAGACCCCAGGCCTGATCGACCCGCACCATGCCCACAATGTCAGGGGCCACGGTGCCACCGTAACTCTGCGATCCGTAGGCACCCGTCACGATACCAGCGGCCGTGGCATTGCTCGTGTTCCAGATATTCGTCTGGTAATAGGCAGTTGGATCCTGCGCAGAAATCGTCGCTGTGATGCCCTGACCAAGATCAGAGGTATAGCTGAACTGGTTGACACCCGAGGCATCGCCGCCGCCGCCCGGGAGGCCGTCGAAGAAGTTGTTAGCCGGATAATTGGTCCAGGGAGCGCTGAACTGGGAGACTGCCTTTCCCATCGTGAAGCCCGCGAACTGGATGAAGGCATACCAGATGCTGAGAGTCCCGAGCCCGACACCATCGCCCGAATACGATGTCGCTCCCGTTCCGGCCGCACTGGTCGAGCCGGTCTTCCAGGTGAAGTTGCCTTCAAAGAAGGTACGCACCACGCCATATTCGCTTGCCGTGCGCGTGTCGATGCTCAGGTCTGCGCGAGAACGAGCGGTGTAGGCATTGCTTAGACGGTTGTGCGCAGCACCCACACCGGAAACTGGGTTCAGGACAAAACTATTACTCGCCAGCATGGCATCAGCGCGCAGGAAGCCACCCAGCTTGACGCAGGTGTCGGTGCCTGGGATGTAGTAGAAACCGGCACCATACACCGAGCACACCTTCACGTACTCGATCGGCTTTGCCTTGATGGGACGATCAGCGGCCTGGGCTCCGGCCAACGCGATCAGGCCTGCCGCTGAAGCCAGCACAAGCTTCTTAGCAATCCTGTTCGACTGGAGTGAGGACTCCTCACCGCTCGCCTGGATCACGATAGAGCGTGGCTTGCTCTCAGCGCCGATCAACGGGGCCCGAGGCCTCTCGCCACTGCCATCCAACAACCGGAAGGATAATATTGAATACCGGTTTGTCCCATCCGACCTTAGTCCGAAGACGTCTTTCTGCACCAAATTTCTCCACTCAAAGGTACGCAAACATAGACCCCTATGTTTTTCGCGTAGGAAAATACAAATCGTCGATGACGGTGTTCGCCCACGGAGCGCGCGGCGCCAAGCCGACGTGAAGCGGGCGCGCTACACATCAGGGCGCTTGTGCTCGCCGTGACCGGGCAACGCCCGCAGCTCGCTGCGCGCAGAACATCCTCTGCGCACTACGAACGCTCGTCCTCAAGCCTCAACAGGGCGCAGCACATACACGGCTACAAAACGAGGTGCGCGCACACATGAACAGACCGTGCGGCTTCTGCATAGCAAGCCCGCATGACGCTCCATCAGCGTGCTCGCAAGGTCGATGTGGACTAACAATGCCGGCCGTCGAATTGGCCTGCGCAAAGCCGCAAGAATGTATGCCAGCGTACTCAGTTGGAAATGCCATGCCTCTGTCCCCATGACCTGCGCTCGTGTCGCCGACGCACTATCGTGGGGGCGCGATGGTCAGGTGACAGGCATCAATTAATGCGATGGATGGCCCCGAATTAGAGATGCATTTGTTCGGAGGCTTTGGGACTTCTCAAGCGACGCGACGTCGCCATTGCCCAATCAAGATGCACGACAATCCAGAGGCCGGCGCAAGCTCTGCGGATCTGTATCAGGACCAAACTTATTGTAATACTTGGGCTTTATCCCGTGTTTTGATGACCTAACAAATGGCTGTTTTAGCGCATGAGAGCTCGTGCGCTGGTAGGCTGGAATGTGCGCCGGATCCGCGTTGATCGCGGCATTCCGCAAGAGCAATTGGCTTATGATGCAGGCATCGACAACTCCTATATGAGCAGTCTGGAGCTCGGAAAGGCGAACCCGACAGTTGATCTTCTCGAGCGTATCGCCGAAACGCTAAGTGTTCCCGTGTCTGTCTTACTTCTTCATCCGGAAAAGGGGGCGACGGTTCCCAAGACCTTGCCGAAAGGCCGCAAGCCGAAGCGTCCGCGCCACATGAAATAGCATTTCTCACGAAGAAACTTTGTGGCACAGGAGTCCGCAGCGGAACGCCGTGCATGTTTCGCTTGCGTTGAGCGTGGTGCAAAGTCGCCGAGCCATAAGCTACTAAAAGACCGAATGGAAACGTGCACGCGGAACAAGCCCCCCGCGGCCTTCGACGTGCTCAAGAACACCATCGGCAATTTGGATCTCGGCCGGCGCAATCCCTCGGTGCGAGGCCGTTCGACGTAGCAAGTTAGTCCTAGACCAATATCATCAGGCCAACCCAGACGAGGATTCACCCAGCAGCCGGGTTAAGTCGCGCGCTCATAAGGACGACCTGCGTGATGGGTGGGCTTTAGGAACTAGGTTAATTGCCGTTCTCCCGCGGCGACAGCAAGCGGAGTGCGTGGTTTTCGTCACGCTTGCACCCGAACAGTTCACGGAAATCGGCGCTCGCAGAGCAAGCCGTCCAGCTCGAGCGAGAGGCAATCCGGCCCTCCTCGGAGAGCTTTGACCAGCGGCCGCGATCTCTGTTTTGGCCAACAAACACGACGGCCGAGAGCATTCTCGTACGCGCGGCCATTCCGCTACGATTGTGCACTAACATCATCCGACAATTTCGACATCTAGAACTCGCGAAACCCCTCTCATTGAACAGAGCGGCGGATGAAGAAGTTTGCAGTGAGCCAGTCGTATGGGCGGCTCTCCCGATGACGCATCACGAAGCACGCTCTCAATTGCTTAGTAAGCGGCAAAGAGACCCCGTCTGGCGCATGGGGTGAGCAATCAGCTATCGGCTGTTGAGTTTGTGAGCCGATGTGAGCTTCTATGTCTGCGCCTAGTTCTGGAACTAGAACCTTCCATATGATTGAAGCGGTCGCCGACCGTCTTGAGGGAGCGCCGCGGCAGCTTCGCCGACGCTGGTCGGACGAGTTTAAGGCCCAAGTCGTGACAGAGGCGCTGGAGCCTGGCGCGAGCGTATCGGCGATCGCTCGCCGGATTGGCATTCACCCATCGCAGCTGTTTGCCTGGCGCCGTGATGCTCGGGCGGAACGACATTATCGCGAGCGGCACTCGAGTTGCGGGGGTGAGGTGGCGTCTGCGGCAGGTGCAGTGATCGAAATTGCCATTGGCGAGGTGATCGTGCGCGCCGGCGTGGACGTCGACGAGGCGCAGCTGCAGCGGGTGATCCGGGCGGTACGTTCGGCATGATCCCCTCCGGCGTGAAGGTGTTCCTCGCCAGCCATCCAGTCGACTTCCGCAAGGGTATCGATGGGCTTGTTGCGCTGGTACGCGATGCCGGCTCAGATCCGTTCGACGGTGCGCTTTATGTGTTCCGGGCCAAAAGGGCCGACCGAATAAAGATCGTATGGTGGGATGGCTCCGGCGTGTGCCTCTATTTAAAGCGGCTTGAGAAGTCGAGGTTCTGCTGGCCGCGGATCGGACATCATCGGGTGCAGCTGAATGCTGCGCAGTTGATGGCCCTCGTCGATGGGATGGACTGGAAGCGGGTCCGGACCGCGGCGGTCAAGCCGCCGGAGATTGTTGGGTAAAAGCACTGCGGCGAAGTGAATCAGCGGCCTGAAAGGGCAAGAGAACCG
>NZ_JBUYWT010000049.1:0-59408 GCF_055264925.1 Bradyrhizobium sp. KZN70725 | reverse complement strand
AACTCGCGCCCGTATCAACTGGATGTTCACAACGGACAAAGCTCGCACCAAACTGGGGCGCGCCTATCCAGGCATACCCAAAGAGTCAAAATCACTGTGACGAGCTACTAGCCGCCCTTGCGCACCACGATGTGCAGCATCGTCGCGGGCGCCTCGTCAAAGCTCTTGATCTCGCTGGTGTCGGACGAGACTTGCGTCCACGCCCCTGACGCGGCGTAGGTCGCAGCGAGCCAGTCCGCCGCGGGATAATTGTAGTAGCGGCCGATGCTGTCGCGGCCATCGCCATGGCCGATTTTGTAGCTCGCGTAGAAAACGCCACCGGGTTTCAGCGCCCGATGGATGCGGCCGATGATGCCGGCCAATTCGTCGCGCGGCACGTGCAGCAGGCAGGCGCTGGCCCAGACGCCGTCATAGGCTTCGCGGTCCTCGAGCTCATCGAACAGCATCGCCTCGACGGGATGTTTGATGCGGCGCGCCGCGACCTCGGCCATCTCGGGCGACCCGTCGGTCGCACGCAGCACAAAGCCTTCGGCGAGCATGACGGCGGCATGATTGCCGGCGCCGCAGCCGAGTTCGAGGATCGCGCCGCCCGGCGGCAGCAGCTTCAGAAAGCCGATCAGCCGGGTGGACGGGGCTTTCGCCCACCCGGCATAGGCCTCGGCATTGCGCCGATAGAACTGCAGCGTGGCGTCGTCCACGATCCGCGTCGCCGTCAGCTGTCGGCCAGCCCGAGCATCAGCCGCATGTTCTGGACCGCGGCACCCGAGGCGCCCTTGCCCAGATTGTCGAGCCGCGCGACCAGCACCGCCTGGCGGTGCTTGTCGCTGGCGAAGACGTAGAGCTCGAGCTGGTTGGTCTCGTTGAGCGCCTCCGGCTCGAGCCGCCCGCCCTTGGCGGCCTCGTTCTGCAGCGGCATCACCGAGACATATTTGCTGCCGGCGTACCATTTCGCCAGAGCCGCTTGCAGATCGGTACCATCAGGCTTGCCCGGCAGCGCGTCGAGTTGCAGCGGCACCGAGACCAGCATGCCCTGCCGGTAGTTGCCGACCGACGGGATGAAGATCGGCCTTCGCGTCAGGTGCGAATAGAGCTGCATCTCCGGAACGTGCTTGTGCTCGAAGCCGAGGCCGTAGAGTTCGAAGGCCGGCGCCGAGCCGTCCTCGAAGCTGGCGATCATCGACTTGCCGCCGCCCGAATAGCCGCTCACCGCGTTGACGGTGACGGGATAATCCGCCGGCAGCACGCCGGCATCGACGATCGGCCGCAGCAGCGCGATCGCACCGGTCGGATAGCAACCCGGATTGGAGACCTTCTTCGCGTTACGGATCTTGTCGGCCTGGTCGGGCGCGAGCTCGGGGAAACCGTAGGCCCAGTCGGGCGCAACGCGATAGGCCGTCGAGGCGTCGAGCACTTTCGGCGCGGCATTGCCCATCGTGTCGATCAACGCCACGGTCTCCTTGGCGGCCTCGTCAGGCAGGCAGAGGATCACGAGATCCACCTCCTCCATCAGCGCGCGCTTTGCGCCGGCGTCCTTCCGCTTGTCCTCGGCGATGTGCTTCACCGCGACGTCGCCGATCGCGTGCAGCCGTTCCTGGATACCGAGGCCGGTGGTGCCTGAGCCGCCATCGACGAACACAGTGGCCTTGGTCGCACCGCTCCTGGTTTTCGGTTGGTTGGTGTCGGTGAGGGTCATGGCACGTTCCTTTCGAGCTCGTTCGTTTCGTTTAACACATCTGGCCGCGCCTGCGCCGCCAACGGGGATGAGCAGTTATCCTTAGATTGAGCGCCCCTCGCCAGCGACAACAACCCCCGCTCATGGAAACAGCGCGATCTGCTCCAGTCCGGTGGTTTCGGGCAAGCCGAACATCAGGTTCATGTTCTGGATCGCCTGTCCGGCCGAACCCTTCACAAGATTATCGAGCGTCGAGAGCACGATGGCGCGGTTCTTGATCCGGTCGGCGACGACGCCGATCTGAACATAATTCGAACCACGCACGTTCTGCGTCTGTGGCAGCACACCCTTCTTCGTCACATATACGAACGGCTCGTTGGCGTAGGCCCTTTCCAGCTCGGCGCGCAAATCGTCCGGCGTAGCCCCGTTGAGCTTGACATAGGATGTGCAGAACTCGCCCCGCGCCATCGGAATGAGATGCGGGGTGAAGTTCACCGTCACAGCCGAGCCAGCGGCCGCGCCAATCTCCTGCTCAATCTCCGCCGAGTGTCGATGGCTTCCGATCGAATAGGGCGACAACCCTTCGCCGGCCTCGCTGAACAGCGTGTTCTGCTTCAGTCCGCGTCCGGCGCCGGTGACGCCCGACTTTGCGTCGATGATGATGTCGTCGACGTCAATCAGCTTTGCCTTCGCCAGCGGAACAAGCGCCAGCAGCACCGCCGTCGGATAGCAGCCGGGACAGGCTACCAGCCGCGCGGCCGTGACCTCCTCCCGGTAGAGTTCGGTCAGCCCATAGACCGCCTCGTCCTGCAATTCGAGCGCCCGGTGCTCATGCCCGTACCATTGCGCGTAGCTGTCTTTGTTGCGCAGCCGGAAATCCGCGGACATATCGAGGATCTTGATTCTGGGATTGGCTTTCAGCACCGCGGCGATGATCTCTTGCGTCGTCCCGTGCGGCAGTCCGCAGAACACGGCATCGAGCCGCGTCCAGTCGACCTTTTCCCATTCCACGAGTTTTGGCAGGTCGAGCATGAAGAAGTGAGGAAACACCTCGCTCATCGTCTTGCCGGCATGGGTGTTAGCGGTAAGCGCGGTGATTTCGGCATTCGGGTGCCGCGCCAACAGGCGCACCGCGTCGGCGCCGGTGTAGCCGGACGCGCCCAAAATTCCGATTTTCTTCTTCGTCATTGCTCGCTCCTCGGAAGCGTAGTCATCTCGGTCTGTATCAGCGCGAAAGCCTGCGGGCGCACCTCGCGCATCAAGGCCGCGATGTCTTGGGCACCGGCTTCGGCCTGCAAAGCGAGCGTGTTGCCGACCGCCGCGAAATCGGTTTCAGACTTGTGCTGGTTCAGCTTGAAGCTGCCCTCCACCTCTTCCACCATCATCTCGAGACCCACGATGGCCTTCTTCATGGTTTCCAGCCTCGCGGCGGTCATCTTGCCCGACACCCACGGCTTTTTCGGCAGCAGCCGGTCCTCGAACTTGGCGCTCAGCGCGTCGATCTGAACGGCAAGCTCGTCATCCGACAACGTCCGCACCGGCCCGGTCAGATGCACCGCCTGATAGAGCCAAGTCGGCACCTGATCGGGTGACACGTACCAGTCCGGCGAAACATAGGCGTCGGCGCCGGTAACGGCCAGCAGCCAAGGTGACCCGCCCGCCAGCTTTACCAGCGGATTGTGACGGGCAACATGAAACAGCGCCCGCGGCGTCCCGTCGGCGGCGTAAGTCAAGTAGAACGGGAGCGCGGAGGCGATCGGCTTGCCGCCGTCCCACGCGCAGGCCATGCCGAAACCACGCGCTTCCGCGAAGGCAAGGCTCGCGGCACGGTCAGGCTTGAAGGGCGGTGGCGTATACATGGTCAAAGCTCCTGCATGACGAAGGAGCCGCCAGATCGAACCGCGTGTCTTTTTCAGGAGAGCGCCGCGGGATCGGGTCCGGCGGCAGAGGCGATGGTCTTAAACGCGAGCGACCGCCCATACCGCGATAATGCGGCGGCGGCGGGCAATGATGATGGTCGCGGCGTTAATCATGGGCGCGGCTATAAGGCCGCGCCCCCTTGACGTCAAGATTTGCTTTCGTCATTCCGGCGCGCGCGCCTTGCGCGCGAACCACAGATGCGCAATTGCGCATCGGGGAATCCAGAGGTTGCGGCGCGAGATTCCGGGTTCGATGCTTACGCATCGCCCCGGAATGACACCTTAAATCGCCGGATTCCACGGTGCCGGCACGACGCGATAGCCGCTGCCGTCCTTCACCACATGGCCGAGGCCCGGGAACGGATAGTGGAAGCCCTGCACCTGGAGCCGCTCGGCAACCACCATGTCGTAGATGCGCCGGCGGGTCTTCTCCGCCACGTCGCCGTCCTGGTCGAAGAACGCATGCCAGCCGGGGTTGGTCGCGAACAGGTTCGGATTGTTGGTGACATCGGACTGGATGAAGACCTTGTCCGGGCCCGAGGCCAGCACGTAGGAGGTGTGGCCCGGCGTGTGGCCGACGGTCTCGACCGAGGTCAGGCCCGGCGCGATCTCCTTGCCCCACTCGTACGGCGTGACCTTCTTCTTCAGGCCGGCTTCGAAGATATTGCGGTTGTTCTTGAACAGGCCCTGCATGCGGCCGGCCGGTGCCCGGCTCATCTCGCCGTCGTCCATCCAGAACTTCCACTCGGTCGCCGGCACCAGCACCTCGGCATTCGGGAATGCCGGCGTGCCTTCGGCGGTCAAGAGGCCGTTCACGTGGTCGCCGTGGAAGTGCGAGATCACGACCATGTCGACATTCTTGGGATCGAAGCCGGCGGCGACGAAATTGTCGGCGAACAGGCCATTGGCGCCCTTCGTGCTGGCCTTCGCCAGCGCGCCATTGCCGGTGTCGATCACCACCAGCTTGCCGCCGGTGTTGAGCACCAGCGGTGCGAACCAGATCGTCATCATGTCGCGCGGCATGAACGCCTTCTCAAGCGCCGCGTTGACGTCATCCCGCTTTGCATTGGAGATGAAGGAGTCTTCCAGCTTGAAGACGTTCTTGCCGTCGGACACCACGGTGACGAGGATGTCGCCGACCTTGTAACGATAGAAGCTCGGCGCCTGCTTGTCGGCAACCGGCGCCACAGCGCCCGCAGGAACGGTTGATAGCAACGGTGCGGCGGCGATGCCGGCAGCGCCGGCGAGAGCATGACGTCGTGTCAATTCCATGTGCTGTCCTTCCCAGTGAAACTGCGCCCGATGAATTCGCGCCCGGTGGGCGCGGTTGTATCAGCGTTTCGATACTCGCGCGATGCCGACAGCGCGAGCGGTTACCCTCCCGCCTAACCCCTGCAGGTCGGCCTTATTCCGGAGCTTGCTACACCACCCGCCACACCCACTCGATGGCATGGGCAATGACGTCGCCGAACAGCAGCAGTGCCGCCGACCAGACCAGCGCGGAGACGAAATTGGCGATCTGGAATTGCCAGTACGACATCTCGAAAATGCCGGCCGCAAGCGGCACCGAGGCGCGCAGTGGACCGAAGAAGCGGCCGATGAAGATGCTGGGCACGCCCCAGCTCTTCACGAAGGCCTCGCCCCGCGGCAGGATCTCCGGGTAGCGCGACAGGGGCCACATCTGCGCGACCTGCTCCTTGTAGCGATAGCCGAACCAGTAGGAGACCCAGTCGCCGAGCGCGGCACCAACGCCGCCCGCGATCCAGATCGGCCAGAAGCTGATCCCGCTGACGCCGATCAGGGCGCCGATCGCGACCAGCGCGCCCCAGGCCGGAACCAGCAATGAAATGAAGGCGAGCGATTCAGCGAACGCCAGCAGCATGACGATCGGAGCGGCCCAGGCCTGGTGGTGCCGCACGAATTCGGCCAGGGCCCGCGCAAGGTCTTCCATCTCGTCGTGTGCCTTCCCGCTCCGTTGAACCTCGAATGAACCTTTCTAGCGGCACGCAGCCTAAGAACAGGTAAGCCAGCCGATTGCGTGACATCAAGTCACAAAGGCGGGGATCGACCGTGATTTCCCGTAAGGCCCCTGAGGTCCAGGTTGGCATCTCCCTCACAAGAAAAAGGAATTACTGGATGATCGGATCGCTGATGATGTGCGTGAGCGTTCTCGTCCTGCTGTTCGGAATGCTCGCGGGCATCGCCATGGGTATCCAGCACGACTTCACGTTGGGGCCGGCGCATGCGCATCTCAATCTGGTCGGCGGCGTGCTGCTGTTCCTGTTCGGCCTCTACTACCGGCTGGTGCCGGAAGCGGGCAGCATGCTGCTCGCCAGAATCCAGGGCTGGCTGCATATCGTCGGCGGCGTCCTGTTCCCGGCCGGCGTGGCCGCCGTGCTGCTGAAGGGACCGTCGTTCGAGGCGGCGCCGATCGTCGGGTCACTGCTGGTGGTCGCCGCCATGGCCCTGTTCACGGTCATTGTAATCCGCACCTCGCAGGCGTAATCGCGGTTTCCTATCTATGGGGATGGCCGGGCTCCAGGGCGCGGCCGTCCCCATTGGCAGCCCATCCGTGGCATAGTCAGAGCAACCGATTCGCCGCGCCGTGACCGGCGCGTCACTTGAAGAACCATGGCCAAATCATTGAAGTCGAACGCCAAAAGTAAATCTGCCGACGATCTGTTCGGAGCCCCGGAACTGAAGGGACGCGCCCCGGCGAAGGCTGCTTCGCGATCCGCTGGAAGCGCCGAAGCCGGCTATACGGCGGCTGACATCGAGGTGCTGGAAGGGCTGGAACCGGTCCGCCGGCGCCCCGGCATGTATATCGGCGGCACCGACGAGAAGGCCCTGCACCACCTGTTCGCCGAGGTGATCGACAACTGCATGGATGAGGCGCTGGCGGGCCACGCCACCTTCATCGACGTGGAGCTGACCGCCGATGGCTTCCTGACCGTGACCGACAATGGCCGCGGCATTCCGGTCGACCCGCATCCGAAATTCCCGAAGAAGTCGGCGCTCGAAGTCATCATGTGCACGCTGCACTCGGGCGGCAAGTTCGACTCCAAGGTCTACGAGACCTCGGGCGGCTTGCACGGTGTCGGTGTCTCCGTGGTCAACGCCCTCTCCTCGCGGCTCGAGGTCGAGGTTGCGCGCAGCGGGCAGTTGCATCGCATGACCTTCGAGCGCGGCCACCCCAAGGGCAAGCTCGAAGACCTCGGCAAGGTCAACAACCGCCGCGGCACGCGCATCCGCTTCAAGCCGGACACCGACATTTTCGGCGCCAAGGCGGCTTTCAAGCCGCAGCGTCTGTTCAAGATGACGCGCTCGAAGGCCTATCTGTTCGGCGGCGTCGAGATTCGCTGGCACTGCGACCAGGAGCTCCTGAAGGGCGTCGAAGACGTCCCGTCGGAAGCCAAGTTCCACTTCCCCGGCGGACTGAAGGATTATCTGGCCGCGGCGATCCACGCCGATACGCTGGTGCATCAGGATATCTTCTCCGGCAAATCCGGCCGCAGCGGCGCGCATGGCGCCTGCGAATGGGCCGTGGCCTGGACGGCCGATGCCGACGGCTTCCTGTCGTCCTACACCAACACGGTGCCGACGCCCGATGGCGGTACGCATGAATCCGGCCTGCGCAGCGCATTGTTGCGCGGTCTGAAGGACCACGCCGAACGCGCGGGCCAGGGCAAGCGCGCGGCGTCCATCACCTCGGAAGACGTGATGGTGGGCGCGGCCGTGATGCTCTCGGTGTTCGTGCGCGAGCCTGAATTCCAGGGCCAAACGAAGGACCGCCTCGCCACCGCCGAAGCGCAGCGCATCGTCGAACAGGCGATGAAGGATCCGTTCGACCACTGGCTGTCAGGCAATCCGAACCAGGCCAACCGGCTGCTCGATTTCGTGATCGATCGCGCCGAGGAGCGGCTGCGCCGCCGCCAGGAAAAGGAGACCGCGCGCAAGACGGCCGGCAAGAAACTGCGTCTGCCCGGCAAGCTCGCCGACTGCTCCGACGCCGGTACCGAAGGCTCTGAGCTCTTCATCGTCGAAGGTGACTCGGCCGGCGGCAGCGCCAAGCAGGCGCGCGACCGCAAGACGCAGGCCGTGCTGCCGCTGCGCGGCAAGATCCTCAACGTCGCCTCTGCCGGCAAGGACAAGCTGACCGCCAACGCGCAGCTCTCCGACCTCGTGCAGGCGATCGGCTGCGGCACGCTCGCGCATTACCGCGAAGAGGATCTGCGCTACCAGCGCATCATCATCATGACCGACGCCGACGTCGACGGGGCGCACATCGCATCGCTCCTGATCACCTTCTTCTACCGGCAGATGCCGCGGCTGATCGACGAAGGGCACCTCTATCTGGCGGTTCCGCCACTCTACAAGCTGAAGCACGGCACCAAGTCGATCTACGCCCGCGACGACGCGCACAAGGACGAGCTGCTGAAGAGCGAGTTCAACGCCAACGCCAAGGTCGAGGTGAACCGCTTCAAAGGCCTCGGCGAGATGATGCCGGCGCAGCTGAAGGAAACCACGATGGATCCGGCCAAGCGCACGCTGCTGCGCGTGGTGCTGCTGGCCGACGATCGCGAGGGCACCGCCGACTCGGTCGAGCGGCTGATGGGCACCAAGGCCGAAGCCCGCTTCGCCTTCATTTCCGACAAGGCCGAATTCGCCAGCGACGACCTACTCGACGTCTAGGCCCAACCGATTGATCTGAAATGAATTTCCGGCCGCCCCCAGATTGGGGCGGCCGTTGCCATTTTGCCCGTTCGGAGAGCCCCAGTGGCTTCGTTTTCGGCCGGATGTGTCTCACCAGCAACAGCATTTCCGGCGGAACCACGTATAGTTCGACCATGAGTTTCGGGAATCGGTGCCAGCGCACTCCCCTGAGCGACCTGATCGAACGCTAGTCGAGGATTTGGATATGAAGAAGATTTTGCTCGCTCTGACCGCGGTTGCTGCGATGACGGCATCGGCGTCGGCTGCCGATCTGGCCGCCCGCCCCTACACCAAGGCTCCTGCCCCGGTTCCGGTCGCTCCGAGCTGGACCGGCTTCTACATCTTCGGCGGTGGCGGCGGCGGCGTCTGGGATGCTGACACGGGCGTCCAGTCGACCGTGACGGGTGCGCCGATCCTCGGCTTCAACCAGCGCCAAGGCGGCGACGGCTGGTACGGCACCGTCGGCGCCGGTTACGACTGGCAGACCGCCAACAGCTGGGTCATCGGCGTGTTCGCCGACGGTCAGTTCGGCAGCCTGAAGGGCACCATCCAGGATCAGGGTCCGTTCGTCGCCGGCAACATCAAGAACGACTACAGCTGGGCGGCTGGTGCGCGCCTCGGCTACCTGATCGCGCCGAACGTCCTGTCCTACGTCAACGCCGGTTACTCCAGCTCCCACTGGAAGGGCACCACGCTGTTCAACACCGCGAGCGCGCTTCCCTCGGGTCTGCACACCAACGACTTCGATCGCGGCGGCTGGTTCGTCGGCGGCGGCGTCGAGAACAACCTGAACATCTTCGGCATCACCGCGCCGGGCTGGTTCATGAAGACCGAGTATCGCGCCGCTTACTACGACAACAAGAACATCTCGGAGCTGGTCGACGGCACCAACATCTCGAACGGCCGCGACATCACCTTCAAGCCGCTTGTCCAGACCATCAGCACCTCGCTGGTCTACCGTTTCAACTGGACCGGTCCGGTTGTCGCCAAGTACTGAGCTGCGTACTGATCCCTGCTGAGATAGCAGAGCAAAAGCCCCGGCATTGTCCGGGGCTTTTTTGTTGCCCGAACGTCATCGAAATCGCCCCATGCGCAAGCCCGCCGGCGCAGGGCGGACCGGCTGTAGCCGATCTGGTCAGCGCCGTGACGATCGGGCACTCTCGCGCCCGGTTCAAACCTCGGCGGACAACAACAATGAAAAACGGACAGTTTGATCTCTCGGGCCGGGTCGCCATCGTCACCGGCGGCAATGGCGGCATCGGGCTTGGCATGGCGCGCGGCCTGGCGGACGCCGGCGCGGCGGTTGCCGTGGTCGGCCGCAACGAGGCCAAGTCGAAGGCCGCCGTCGAGGATCTCGGCAAGCGCGGCGCCAAGGCGATCGCGGTGGCAACCGACGTGACCGACAAGGACGCCGTCGCCGCCATGATCGAACGGGTCGTTCGCGAGCTCGGCCGGATCGACATTCTCGTCAACAACGCCGGCATGAGCATCCGCAAGCCTCCGCACGAGCTCGAGCTGGAGGAGTGGAGCAAGGTGATCGACACCAACCTCACCAGCGCGTTCATGTGCTCGAAGGCGGCCTATCCGGCGCTCAAGGCGTCGGGGCACGGCAAGATCATCAATATCGGCTCGATGATGTCGATCTTCGGTGCGAGCTTCGCCGCGGCCTATGCCGCGAGCAAGGGCGGCATCGTGCAGTACACCCGCGCCTGCGCCAACGCCTGGGCTCCCGACAACATCCAGGTCAACGCCATCCTGCCCGGCTGGATCGATACCGACCTGACCAAAGGTGCGCGCCAGCAGGTGGCCGGGCTGCACGAGCGCGTGCTTGCGCGCACGCCGGCGGCACGCTGGGGGGCGATCGACGACTTCGCCGGCATCGCCGTGTTCCTGGCATCGCCGGCGTCGGACTTCGTCACCGGCACCGCGATCCCCGTCGACGGCGGCTATTCGGTGATGGCCTGAAAACACAGCAACCCGGCGCTTGCGAGCGCGGCGCGCAGTTCAGCCCGCGGCCGGCGAATGCACGTGCTCCGGCCGCACCCCGACGGCGACCAGACGTGCGGTGAGGCCCTGCAGCCAGGGCATTGCCGTGATCAACCGCAGCGCCAACGGCACCGGCTGATCGCCGGCCTTCAGCGCCGCGCTGATGATGTTGTTCTGCGCGATCACCTGCATGCGCTGTGTCACGCGCACCGGGAATTCGCGGCGCCGTCGCACCGCATCGAGCTCGTCTTCCGACGGCACGCCGTGAAAGAGCTTCGCCGCCAGGATGTTGGCGGTCGCGACCGCATCCTGCACCGCGAGGTTGACGCCGACGCCGCCGATCGGCGACATCGCATGCGCGGCGTCGCCGATGCAGAGCAGGCCGGGACGGGTCCAGCGCGTCAGGCGATTGATCGCGACCGTGAGCAGCTTGACGTCGTCAAAGCTCTTCACGTCGGCAATGCCGGCCTTGAGGATCGGCGCCAGCCGCAGCACGTCGTCGAGCAGCGCCGGCAATCCCCTCGCCTTCACCGCCTCGTATTGGCCCTTGGCGATCACATAGGCGCATTGCCAGTAGTCGCCGCGATCGAACGTCACCATCATCTTGCCGTGCTCGACGCGGGCGAACAAATTCTCGGTCTCATCCGGACGCCGCCCGACGCGAAACCACAAAACGTCCATCGGCGCGCCGATCTCCTCGACGTCGAGGCCGGCGCGCTCGCGCACGATCGAATGACGTCCGTCGCAGCCGACGGTGAGATCCGCCTCGATCTCGACCGGGCCGTCGAGTGTGTTCGCGTGCACGCCCGCGACAGCATCGCCGCGCCGGATCAGATCGGTCGCCTCGGCCTTCATCAGCACCTTCAGCGAGGGGAAGCGCTTGCCGCTCTCGCGCAGGTAATTGAGGAAGTCCCACTGTGGCATCATCGCGATGAAGGGGTATTTGACGCTGAGGCGGCGGAGATCGGCGATCCGCACCGAGGTGCCGCCGAACATGCCGTCGAGCGTCTGGATGTCCTGATGCGGCAGCTTCAGGAAGCCGTCGATCAGGCCGAGTTCGTCCATCACCTGCAGGGTCGACGGATGCACGGTGTCGCCGCGGAAGTCGCGGAAGAAGTCGGCGTGCTTCTCCAGCACCACGACATCGACCCCGGCGCGTCCGAGCAGATAGCCAAGCATCATGCCGGCCGGCCCACCACCGACCACGCAGCAGCGCGCCCTGATCTGACGCGTGTTCGGCCCTGCCGGATTGCCTGCATCCATGAGCCGTCCTCACCGCTGCCTCGCCCCTCAGAATCCGATTGTAACGCGGATCTGGCGGCAAGGATGCAAGGCTATCGCCTGAAGGTCTTGATTTCCGACACGCTGCCGTCGCGATAGGTCAGCTCGACCGAGACCGCCCTGGTCTGCGGCGCAAGCTTCAGATAAGGCTGCGCGTCAGACGGGATCGCGCTGGGATCGCGCGAATTGCAGGATGGCATCTTCAGGACCTTGTCCGGCACCGCGGTGTCGATGCCGATGCGCACCTCGCGGATCGCGCAGCGATACGACATCAGGTGCGTATAGTAGACCAGCAGCCCGTTGAACTCGCGGAATGACAGCCAGCTGGTCGCGGTCATGTCGAGGATCTTGCGCTGGTCGCGGATCAGCGCGGCGTCGGGATCGAACTTGATCGGGAACGGCCCCTGCATCATGCCTTGCGTATCGACATAGCGAATCTCGATCGTGGCGGCCGGCGCATCGGCCGGCAGCTCGACCGACGGATTGGGCATCCGCTTGCGCGTGCGCGGATCGAGCGTGTCGATGAAGCCGGTTTCGCGGAAATCGCCGCTGTCGCCGATCCGCCAGGAAATCCCGAGCGTCGGATCGGCGATCGAGAACACCACGGTCCAGCCGCCATTGTGCCGCGAGAAGCTCGCGATCGGCGCGTTGATCGAATCCTCCTTAGGCAGCTTCGGCACCGCGACCGGCGGCAGCGCGGCCACCTGCTGCGGCGGCGCGGATGGCTTGGTCGCCTCGGCCTGCCCCTTCGCGATCCCGTTCAAGAAGACATCGTCGACCATCTGGTCGAAATAGACCGGGATCTGCTTGTGCTTCACGGTCTCGGCCATCTCACTGACCAGGCGCCGCGTGCGCTGCGCGACCTGCACGAGATTCTCGCCGGGCTGCAGCAGCTCCTTGGCGAAGGTCCGCGTGAATACCGAATTGGGATTGGCATCATCGTTCGAAAGACGGTCGAGCGCGGTCTGGCGCGGCCCCGCCGAGAACACCGAGAACACGCCCTCCGGCAGTTGCGTCATCGGCGCGAGGCCACCGCCGCCGGCGACCGCGCGTGTGCCGGCGCGCTCGAACGGATTGTTGCGGCAGGCGTCGAACACCAGGATCGAGGTGCGCGCCTTCTTGTTCTGCAAGCGCTCGACGATGCGGTCGGCGAGAACAGAGGCGTCGCGCACCAATTCCTCCTGCCCTTCGGTGGCGGCCGGCACGTCGGTCGGCAGCAGGAAATTCTGGCCGGCGATCTCGAAGCCGTGGCCGGCATAGAAGAAGAACGCGGTATCGCCGGGTTCGACGGCGCGGTCGAACGCGAGCAGCGTCTCGGAGAACGCCTGCCGGTTGAGGTTCTCGGCTACCATGACGCTGAAGCCGAGCTGCTTCAGCGTGTCGCCCATGGTGCGGGCGTCGTTGACCGCCTTCTGCAGCCTGGGCACGTTCCTGTAGTCATTATTGCCGATCACCAGCGCGACGCGCTTTTCGGCCTGGGCGGGTGCGGCCGATGCGACAAATGCAACCGCCCAAAGGATCGCCGAAAGTCTCGAAAGCCAGCTCTTCATCCCGTTTCCCCGCCTGCACGACAAATGCGCCGCCCGTGCGACCGCCGTCTAATAGTCGGACCAGCCGTTTCGCCGGTTCAAGGCCGGCCGCGGACGGCCGTTCCGGCCGGCCACGCCAGGCCGAAATGAGGGATCCGATTTGTCTTAGGTCAAGTTTCTTTTTACGGCCCGCGTGATAGATTCGAAGCTCCATCCGGTTCGAGCTCTCCGCACGTCGCAACGGCTTTTCCGTGCACACATGGTCTACTGATCAAGTCGATCCCAAGGATCGCTTCGACTATTGGCGCGAGGTCCGCGCCAAGGGGCTGTTCGGCGTCACCGCCGAGTTGGAAGCCGACCGGCGCCGCGACTTCTTCGGCGAGTTCTCGCTGCGCAAGCTCGGCGATGCCGGGCTGGTCGAGCTGCGGGCCTCGCCGTACCGCGTCGAGCGGCGCACGGGCGACATCGCCGATGCGGCCAGCGACAGCCTGTGCATCTACCAGCAGCTTGGCGGCGGCGGCTGGTTCGGCGGCGCGCGGCTCGATGAATTTGCCGTTCGCGACGGCATGTTCGCGACCAGCTATTCGGACCTGCCCTATCGCACTGTCCCCCTGCACGATGACGGCTTCCACCTGCGCATCATCAAGGTCCCGGTGGCCAACATCGTCCCGCCGGGCGCCGAGCTCGGCGAACTCGTCCCCAGGCCCGTGCAGGATGAGACCGCGCTGCGGGCCCTGCTGGAAGCATGCTTCCGCGACCTCATCGAAAGCAATGATGCCGCGGCGGCGGGCACAGCGCCGACGGTGCAGGCGCTGGCGCATATCGCGCTGATCGAACGCGGCGTCATGCGGCCGAAGAGCCGGCTCGCGCAGCAGGCCTTGCGAACCGCCCATTTGTCGCTGGCCCGGCGCCTGATCCGGCGCCACCTGGCGCGTGCGGCGCTGTCGCCAACCCTGATTGCCGGCCTGCTCGGCATCTCGGTCCGTCATCTGCACATTCTGTTCGAGGAAACCGAGATGAGCTTCTCGGAGACCGTCACCGCGCTCCGGCTCGAACAAAGCCGCCGCCTGCTCCGCGAGCAGCCCAGGCAGACGATCGCCGAGGTCGCCTTTGCCTGCGGCTTCGAGAGCCTTGCGACGTTCTACCGCCTCTTCAATGCATCCGAATCCATGACGCCGGGCGACTATCGCGCACAAACGGCCTGAGCGCCCGTCCGGACCGGCCGGGACACCACGCTCGCAATTCGCCGAAGCTTGGCCGCGCCCCCTTCACCTCCTTGAACTTCACATCGCCGCGCGATCCGACGTTCGCTGAACCGAAGTGATCAGCCTGCGCGCATTGAGAAGATATTTTCCGGCCATTTCGCCAGAACCACTGCGGCGCTTCGCCCGGGTTCGGCACCGCAAATTTCCTTGCCGGCGACGCGCGCGCTCATGCAGAGCGAGGGATCAGTCACGATGCGCGGTGGTAAGCACGGGGATCATAGCCAGGAAACGCCAGCTACAGGCGCGACGCGCATTTATCTCGATGCCGCGGACCTGCGAGCGGATCAAATCCCGGCATCTGAGCCAGCCCGTCAGGGCTCAGCGGCGACCGGCAATCACGGCTGGACGCCGCTGCTCGAAGCTTGCCTCGCCGACTTCAAGGAAGCCACGGAGGCCGGTGATACCGCTTGCATTCCTGCGCTGGTCAAGATCGTGGCGGACCTTGCGCTGATCGAGCGCGGTGTGATCAGGCCGGGCAGCCGCCGGGCGCAGCAGGCGCTGCGCGTCGGCCGGCTCAGCCTCGCGCGCCACCTGATCACGCGCCATCTTGCCAAGCCAAGCCTGTCGCCAGGGATGGTCGCCGGCATGCTCGGCGTCTCGGTCCGCTACCTGCACGTCCTGTTCGAGGCGACCGGGGCAAGCTTTTCGCAGACCGTCACCGCCCAACGCCTGAGCGAGAGCCGAAGGTTGCTTTGCGAGAAGCCGCCGCGGCCGATCGCCGACATCGCCCTCACCTGCGGGTTCGGCAGCCTCGCCACCTTCTACCGGATATTCGGCGATTCCGAAGGCCTGACGCCCGGCGGATTCAGGATGAAAAACAGCGCGGAGGCCCCCGCTGTGACCTCGCCGTCCGGGGCGGGGGTCGTGATTCATTTGACCGCCAAATGACGAAAAGACGCGTATTTCAGTCAAAACGTTAAGCTTTTTCGGCCATCCGGCTGGTTCCAAGATTGACTTTACCGCTTTCGCCCCTATGTTGCGGGCAACGCGGCCCTCGGATCGAAACGCGATTCGTCAGGTTTGCCGTCCGTCGGCGTTAGTCAGAGCCCCCGAGCTTTATAGAAAAGCGAGCCGTTTCGGGGCCGAACGCGACAGCCTTTTACCTGCGATGCCGAACGGCGGTTTCGACCAGAGGCTCAATGTCTTTTTCCAATCTAGGCCTGTCCGATAAGGTCCTCGCCGCAGTTGCGGCCACCGGTTACACCAATCCCACTCCGATCCAGGAACAGGCAATCCCGCACGTTCTCGCCCGGCGCGACGTCCTCGGCATTGCCCAGACCGGCACCGGCAAGACCGCTGCCTTCGTTCTCCCGATGCTTACCCTGCTCGAGAAGGGCCGCGCCCGGGCACGGATGCCGCGCACCCTGATCCTCGAGCCGACCCGCGAGCTTGCCGCGCAGGTGAAGGAGCAGTTCGACAAATACGGCGCCGGTCAGAAATTGAACGTGGCGCTCCTGATCGGCGGCGTCTCGTTCGGCGACCAGGACTCCAAGCTGATGCGCGGCGTCGACGTCCTGATCGCTACGCCCGGCCGCCTGCTCGACCACACCGAACGCGGCGGATTGCTGCTCACCGGCGTCGAGCTGCTGGTGATCGACGAAGCCGATCGCATGCTCGACATGGGTTTCATCCCCGACATCGAGCGCATCTGCAAGCTCGTCCCGTTCACGCGGCAGACCCTGTTCTTCACCGCGACGATGCCTCCGGAGATCAGCCGCATCACCGAGGCCTTCCTGCACAATCCTGCGCGGATCGAAGTCTCCAGGCCCGCGACCACCGCCGTCACCGTGACGCAATTGCAGGTCCCGGCCGGTCGCGAAGCGCATGACAAGCGCGAGATCCTCCGCCGCCTGCTGCGCGATGCCAAGGATCTCAACAACGCGATTATCTTCTGCAATCGCAAGCGCGAAGTCGCCGTCCTTCACAAGTCACTCCAGAAGCACGGCTTCAGCGTCGGTGCCCTGCACGGCGATATGGATCAATCCGCCCGCACCGCGGCCCTCGATCAATTCCGGAAGGGCGAGATTCCGCTGCTCGTCGCCTCCGACGTCGCCGCCCGTGGTCTCGACATTCCCGCGGTGAGCCACGTCTTCAATTTCGACGTACCGCACCACCCCGACGACTATGTCCACCGCATTGGCCGTACTGGCCGCGCCGGACGCACCGGTACTGCGATCTCCATCGTCACCTCGCTCGATAGCAAGTCGATGACCGCGATCGAGAAGCTGATCGGCCAGCCGATCCCGCGCGCTGAGGGCGACTACACCGTTCACAGCGAAGCCTCCGACGAGGACGCCGCGCCGCGCCGCTCGCGTGGCCGCGAAGGTTCGCGCGATGGTGCCCGCGGCGGCCGCAAGCCGCGCCGCGAGCGCGAGGCGCGCCACGGTGAACGCGAGCCGCGTCACGGTGAACGCGAAGCGCGTCACGAGCGGGAGCCCCGCGAGGAGCGCGCAGCGAAGCCGGAGCGTGAACCGCGCCACGGCCGCAATTCGGCTCCGCAGGCCGCTCCGTCGCACGTGCCGTCGATCGGGCGTGCCGAGCCACGGCGGCCGCAGCGCGAGGTGGACCATGAGCCCGCCGATCATTCGCACCTGCCCGCCTTCCTGCTACGACCTGTGCGCGCACGCGCATAAGGCCTGCTCTGATGCCGCCGCGCCAGCGGCGGTATTCCGGACACTTCTGTTACCGCCCACGACCGGCGCACGCGCTGATCCTCAGCGTTTGAAGCAAATGCGCCCAGTTTGCGCCTCGCACCAAAGCGCGATGAGATTTGCGCGAAGCGTCATCGCGCCTTAGCTCGTTGTTTGAGCATGATCTTTTCGGAAAACCGCTGCGCACTTTTCCGGATCATGCTGTAGCGAGCAAACGAAAAGCGCCCGAAAGTGGCGCTCAAGGCGGACAAACATCGGGCGCGCCGCATGGTCGCCGCAGCCGGCTTCCCCGTAGTTCCACTGTTTACCTTGCCTTCACTCTCGTCCCGTACCCTCGCCCCAATAGTTTAGTCATTGCTGCCGGGTTTAATCGGCATTGCGTGCATTGAGGACGTGACAGTGGTCAAGCTGCTGGACGAACACGAACGTACGTTGGCCTTTGCCGAAGTCGCGCTTGGCCAGATCCGCTCGCTTCGCCAGACCGCAGTCCCCCGCAACTATGAAATCTGGTACGTCTACGCGACCGGATACAACGCGCCGCTCAACAAGGTCATCAACGAGACGCTGGCGCGCAGTGGCAAGCTCTCTGAATCCGATCTCGAGCAGATCTACGAAACCTACCTTTCGCACATCAAGACCTCGGACCGCATCGACAAGGTCGGCGCGCGCGTCATCGGCGAGATCGACGCCGTCATGAAGCTGATCACCGATGCGCTCGGCGTGTCCGCGACCTATGACGCCAGCCTCGTCGGCGCCAGCGATAAGCTTGCGAGCGCGACCACCCGCGATCACATCAAGGCAATCGTCGATAGCCTGGCGAAATCGACGCGCGAGATGCGCGAGACCAATCAGGCATTGGAGAACCGGCTCGCGCTGTCGAAGTCGGAGATCAGCGACCTGCAGCATAGCCTCGAGGCGATCCGTGCCGAGAGCCTGACCGATCCGCTCACCGGCCTCGGCAACCGGAAATATTTCGACCGCTCGATCGACATGGCGGTGCAAGCCGCACTCGCCAGCGGCGAGCCGCTGTCGCTCCTGATGTTCGACATCGACCACTTCAAATCGTTCAACGACTCCTACGGCCATCTCACCGGCGACCAGGTGCTGCGGCTGGTGGCACAGTCGCTGAAGCAGAACATCAAGGGCCAGGACATCACCGCCCGCTATGGCGGCGAGGAATTCGCAGTGGTGCTTCCCAACACGGCGCTGCGGCAGGCGCTGACGGTCGCCGACCACATCCGCCGCGCCGTGATGGCCAAGGAGCTGAAGAAGAAGTCGACCGGCGAGATCCTCGGCCGCGTCACGATCTCGGTCGGCGTCTCCATGCTGAAGCCGACTGACGACACCGACTCGCTGATTGAGCGCGCCGACGCCTGCCTCTATGCCGCCAAGCGCGCCGGCCGCAACCGTGTGATCTGCGAGGCCGATCCGGAATACAGCACCGAGATCCAGACCCGCGTGGCGTGATCTGGTCGCTCAACTGCCTCCACCGTCATTGCGAGCGAAGCGAAGCAATCCACCTGCCGCATATGCGGATCCATGGATTGCTTCGCTTCGCTCGCAATGACGTGGATGGATTGGCTGCCTCAGGATGCGGATCGCTTCTTTGCCGATCGCTTCTTCTTGGCCGATGGCCTCTTCGCGACCGCCTTTTCTGCCGTAGCTTTCTTGCCCGCAGCCTTCTTCGCTGGCGCCTTCGACTTTCGCGCAGCCGCTCGTTTCCTCGGCCGCTTGCGCAGCGCGGCGCGCTGGGCGGCGCCGAGTGCCGACCGTGCCCAGACTGCGAGTTCTTCCGAATCATCGAACAGCCGTGCCGGCAGCTGCCAGTAGGAGTTCACCGTGACGGTCTTCGACCGTGTCTGATATTGGAATGGCCCGCAGCCCTCCGCCTCAAATTGCGGGATGGTCTGCTCGTCGGCACGAAAGTAGAGCCCGGCACGCAAGGCGAGCGCGAAGTTAGTGCCGTCCGCGGAGATGCCGTAGCCGGAGAACATCCGGCGCAGCGTGACCGGGCCGAAATCGGCGAACAGGTCGGTGAGGAATTCGCGGTCCATGTGCCGATCGCCCCCGTTTCTGTCGCCTCATGGTAAGGAGCACGTCTCCATCCATGTCATTGCGAGCGTAGCGAAGCAATCCATCGCGCAACAAGCGGAAACATGGATTGCTTCGCTACGCTCGCAATGACGGGCAACACAGGTGCCGATCACACAACAATCGATATGCGGACGTCTCTAAACCGTGGCCGGCTTGAGCTGCACCGATTCGCCGCAGCCGCAGGCGGAGACCTGGTTCGGGTTGTTGAACACGAACTGGGCCTGCATCTTGTCGGCCACATAGTCCATCTCGGTTCCAAGCAGGAACAGCACGGCCTTCGGATCGACCAGGATCTTCACGCCCTTGTCCTCGACCACTTCATCGGTCGGACGGATCTCGTGAGCGTATTCGACGGTATAGGACTGTCCGGCGCAGCCACCATTCTTGATGCCGACGCGCAGCCCGACGATCTCGGAATCCGCGCGCTTGGTCAGCTCGGTGATCCGCTCCGCGGCGGCATCGGTCAGTTTCATGACCTGCGGGCGCGGCCGCTTCGGCTTGGCCGGGGTTGGTGAAGCTTGCGTCATGTCACTCATGTGGTCAGTCCCAGCGGCAAATCAATTGCCGATCTTCTTGAGCCTAAGTCCAATCCGTAAAGGTTCTTGATCAGAACCTTTACCTCTTGTTCTGACGCGTTTTCTTCACGCGAACCGGCATCCACTTCGCTCGAAAACGCTGCGACGCATCACCACATATTGAGGACGAGGCGCGCCTCGTCCGACATCCGGTCCGGCGTCCAGGCCGGATCCCACACCAGGTTGACGTTGACGACGCCGACGCCGGGAACGCTGGCGACCGCGTTCTCCACCATCTGCGGCAACTCGCCGGCGGCCGGGCAGTTCGGCGTGGTCAGCGTCATCATGATGTCGACCGAGCGATCATCCTTGAGATCGACCTTGTAGATCAGGCCGAGTTCGTAGATGTCGGCCGGGATTTCCGGGTCGAACACCGTCTTCAGCGCCGCGACGATCTCGCCGCTCATGCGCTCGGTCTCCTCCGCCGGCAGTGCCGAGGTGGTTTCCATGGTGGCCGTCTTGACTTCGGCTGTATCGGTCATGCGAACAATTCCCGCGCCTTGATCAGCGCCTGCGCCAGATGGTCGACTTCTTCCCTGGTATTATACATCCCGAAGGATGCACGGCAGGTGGCCGTCACGTTGAACCGCTCTAAAAGCGGCATCACGCAATGCGTGCCGGCGCGCACCGCAATACCCTGGCGGTCGATCACGGTCGCGACATCATGGGGATGCGCCCCCTTCATCTCGAACGAGATCACCGGTCCCTTGTTGCGGGCGGTTCCGATCACACGCAGCGAGTTGATCTCGCGCAAGCGCTCCTGCGCATAGGTAAGCAGTTCATGCTCATGCGCGGCGATGCGCTCCTTGCCGATCGAATTGACGTAGTCGATCGCAGCCCCCAGCCCGATGGCCTCGACGATCGGCGGCGTCCCGGCCTCGAACTTGTGCGGCGGATCGCCATAGGTGACCCAGTCCTTGGCCACCTCACGGATCATCTCGCCGCCGCCGTTGAACGGCCGCATCGCCACCAGATGCTCGTGCTTGGCATAGAGCGCGCCGATGCCGGTCGGTCCGTACACCTTGTGGCCGGTGAAGGCGTAGAAATCGCAATCGAGGTCCTGGACGTCGATCGGCAGGTGCACCGCACCTTGTGCGCCGTCGACCAGCACCGGGATGCCGCGGTCGTGCGCCAGCCGGATCACGTCCTTGACCGGAACCAGCGTGCCGAGCGCGTTCGACATCTGGGTGATCGCGACGATCTTGGTACGCGGGGTCAGAAGCTTCTCGAACTCCTCGATCAGGAAGTTGCCCTCGTCGTCGACCGGTGCCCACTTGATCACGGCACCATGGCGCTCCCTGAGGAAATGCCAGGGCACGATGTTGGAGTGGTGCTCCATGATCGAGAGGACGATCTCGTCACCCTCCTTGATGTTCACCCCGCCCCAGGACGACGCCACCAGGTTGATCGCCTCGGTGACGTTGCGGGTGAAGACGATCTCTTCATTGCGGCGGGCGTTGATGAACTGCGCGACCTTGCCGCGGGCGCCCTCATAGGCCTCGGTCGCGGCATTGGCGAGGTAATGCAGGCCGCGATGCACATTGGCGTATTCGCTCTTGTAGGCCTCGGTCATGCGGTCGAGCACCGCATTCGGCTTCTGCGCCGAGGCCGCGTTGTCGAGATAGACCAGCGGCTTGCCGTAGATCTGCATGGCGAGCGCCGGGAAATCCTGCCGCACCAGCGCGACGTCGTAACTGCCGTTGGCGACCGCCTTGTGCATGCTCACGCCCTCGCCTGAAGCCAGCGCTGCGCGGTGGCAATTGCGACCTCGCGCAACGCGTCGCTGGCGATGGTCTCGATCGCCTCGCCGACGAAGGCCTGGATCAGGAGCGCCTGCGCTTCCTTCTCGGGCAGTCCGCGGGCGCGCATGTAGAACAGCAGGCTTTCGTCGAGCGCGCCGGTGGTCGCACCGTGACCGCAGGTGACGTCGTCGGCGAAGATCTCGAGTTCGGGCTTGTTGTCGGCCTCCGCGTCGTCGGACAGAAGCAACGCACGGGTCATCATCTTGGCGTCGGTCTTCTGCGCGTCGGGGCGGACGATGATGCGGCCCTGGAACACCGAATGGGCGCGGTCGTCGACAACGGCACGGAAGATCTCGCGGCTCGCGCAGTGCGGCACCGCGTGATCCATGAACAGCGTGGTGTCGGCGTGCTGCTTGCCGTTGATCAGATTGACGCCGTTGGTCTCGACCGTCGAGCCCTCGCCGGCGCAGGTCACCGCCAGCTGATAGCGGCTGACATGACCGCCCGAGGTCAGGCCGAAGGTGTTGAAATGGGCATGCGCGCCGAGCGACACCGTCGCCGAGGAAATGTTGAAGGCATCGACGCTGTCTTCGACCAGGCGCACGTGATCGAGCCGTGAATTGTCACCGATCGCAACAACCAGTCCGTCATGGGTCTGGTAGGCCTTGGCGCCGTCGGCGGCGAGATAGCTCTCCACCAGCGTCACGCCGGTATCGCGGCCGAGCCGGAGCAGCGACCGCGTGAACGTCGAGGCCGGCGCAGTGCCGGATGCGACATGCACGATGTGCAGCGGCTGGATCAGCACCGTGCCGTTGGCGACGTCGATGACGACCCCGTCGGTCGCCATCGCGCCATTCAGCGCGATCATGGGGTTGGCGACATCAGACGCGAGAGCCTGTGTCGCGACGATCTCGTCGCCGGCTTCCAGCGCGAGGCGCAGCGGATTGATCGAGAGCCCTTTCTCCAGATCTCGCCAATCGGAGAGATCAGGCGCGAACGCGCCGTCGACCAGCACCAGACGCCGGACGCCTTCGATCGCGCGGGCCTGTACGACGGCCCTGGCGCGGCTCAGCGCGGCATCATCCGGTGCCGCCGCGAGCGGCAGCACCTCGCGCATCAGCGCGCGCAGGTCGGTGTATTTCCAGTCCTCGATCCGGCGATGCGGCAGGCCTGATCGTTCATAAGCCTCGAAGGCCTGGCGCCGCTGATCGGCGATCTTGCCCTCGCCCGGCAGACGGTTGCGCACCACGGCGAATGCATCGCCCAGCGCGCGCCCGGTCTCGGTCTTTGCAACAACGTTCATCACAAAACCCGCGTTTGTCAGGCAGCGTCTTCGAACTGCGCGTAACCGGACTCTTCCAGCTCCAGCGCCAGTTCCTTGCCGCCGCTCTTCACCACCCGGCCCTTCGACATCACGTGCACGAAGTCCGGCACGATGTAGTTGAGCAGCCGCTGATAGTGGGTGATCACGACCATCGCGCGCTGCGGCGAGCGCAGTGCGTTGACGCCGTCGGCCGCGATCCGCAGCGCGTCGATGTCGAGGCCGGAATCCATTTCGTCGAGGATGCAGACGGCCGGCTCGAACAGCGCCATCTGCAGAATCTCGTTGCGCTTCTTTTCGCCGCCGGAGAAGCCGACATTGACGCCGCGCTTCAACATGTCCTGCGGAATGTTCAGCGACTTGGCGACCTCGCGGACCTTCTTGAGGAAGGCCGGCGACGAGATCTCCTCCTCGCCGCGCGCCTTGCGCTGGGCGTTGAGCGCCGCGTGCAGGAAATTCCAGGTGGTGACGCCGGGGATCTCGACCGGATACTGGAACGCCAGGAACACGCCCTTGGCGGCGCGCTCGTTGGGCTCCATCTCCAGCAGGTCCTCGCCCCTGAACAGGATCTGCCCGCCGGTGACTTCATAACCCGGCTTGCCGGCGATGACGTGGGAGAGCGTCGACTTGCCGGAGCCGTTCGGCCCCATGATCGCGTGCACCTCGCCGGGGTTCACTGTGAGCGACAGCCCGTGGAGGATCTCACGCTCCTCGACACGAACCTGCAGATCTTTCACTTCAAGCAGAGACATCTGATTTTTCCTGAGCATCACCCCGAGGCGCGTCGGCCGCGCCGTTGGCGGGATGGATTAGCCAACCGAACCTTCAAGGCTGATCGAGATCAGCTTCTGCGCTTCCACCGCGAACTCCATCGGCAGTTGCTGCAGCACGTCCTTCACGAAGCCGTTGACGACGAGGCCGACGGCTTCCTCCTGCGAGAGCCCGCGCTGGATGCAGTAGAACAGCACGTCCTCGGAAATCTTCGACGTCGTCGCTTCATGCTCGAACGTCGCCGAGGAATTCTTGGCCTCGACATAGGGCACGGTGTGCGCGCCGCATTTGTCGCCGATCAGAAGCGAGTCGCAGGCGGTGTAGTTGCGCGCGCCGGTGGCCTTGCGGTGCGCGCTGACCAGGCCGCGATAGGTGTTCTGCGACTTGCCGGCAGCGATGCCCTTGGAGATAATCCGGCTCGACGTGTTCTTGCCGAGATGGATCATCTTGGTGCCGCTGTCGACCTGCTGGAAGCCGTTCGAGATCGCGATCGAGTAGAACTCGCCGCTCGAATTGTCGCCGCGCAGGATGCAGCTCGGATATTTCCAGGTGATCGCCGAACCGGTCTCGACCTGGGTCCAGGAGATCTTCGAATTGCGACCACGGCAGTCGCCACGCTTGGTGACGAAATTGTAAATGCCGCCCTTGCCTTCCGAATTGCCCGGGTACCAGTTCTGCACCGTCGAATATTTGATCTCGGCATCGTCGAGCGTGACGAGCTCGACCACGGCGGCGTGCAGCTGGTTCTCGTCGCGCTGCGGCGCGGTGCAGCCCTCGAGATAGGAGACGTAGGAGCCCTTGTCGGCGATGATCAGCGTGCGCTCGAACTGGCCGGTGTTGCGCTCGTTGATGCGGAAATAGGTCGACAGCTCCATCGGGCAGCGCACGCCCGGCGGCACGTAGACGAATGAGCCGTCGGAGAACACAGCCGAATTCAATGTCGCGAAGTAATTGTCCGAGGTCGGCACCACGGTGCCGAGATATTTCTGCACCAGCTCGGGATGCTCGCGGATCGCCTCCGAGATCGGCATGAAGATCACGCCGGCCGCCTTCAGCTCCTTCTGGAAGGTGGTCGCAACAGAAACCGAATCGAACACGGCGTCGACCGCGATCTTGCGGTTCGGCGTCTGCTCGCCACCGGGCGGCGGCTCGACGCCCTCGAGGATCGCGACCTCGCGCAAGGGGATACCGAGCTTCTCGTAGGTCTTGAGGATTTCCGGATCGATCTCGTCGATCGAGGACAGCGTCTTCTTCGGCTTCGGCGCCGCGTAGTAGTAGATGTCCTGGTAGTCGATCTTCGGATAGTCGACGCGCGCCCAGGTCGGCTCGGCCATGGTTAGCCAGCGGCGATACGCCTCCAGGCGCCATTCCAGCATCCAGGCCGGTTCGTTCTTCTTTGCGGAGATGAAGCGGACGGTGTCTTCCGACAACCCCTTCGGGGCCTTGTCGGACTCGATCAGCGTCTCAAACCCATATCGATACTGGTCGACGTCGATGCGCCGGACGCGCTCGACCGTCTCTTGTACAGCAGGCATTCAATCCTCCGCTCGCGGTTTCAAGGACCGCGGTGGATCTCAAGTTCCGAAAATCTCTTACGATGCTTTGATGACGAAATCCGCTTAGAACAGTTCAAGCTGTGTTTCGTCGTCCCCCCTTAACTAAGGTATCGGCGAGCTTTCGCCAAGCCTTGAGGGTCAAATCCACGTCTGTCTCCGTGGTAGACCAGCCAAGACTAAGCCGCACCGCTCCCTGGGACACCTCCGAACGGTATCCCATTGCCTCCAGCACGTGGGACGGCTGGACCTTGCCCGAGGAGCAGGCGGAACCGGACGAGACCGCGATTCCCCCAAGGTCGAACCCGATGACCGCCGTCTCGGCCTTCATTCCGGGCGCCGTGAACAGAACGGTATTAGGCAACCGCTTGACGTCATCGGAGAACACCAGCACGTCCGGCGTCTGCCGCAGCCCGTGCTCGAGCCGGTCGCGCAGTCCCCTGACGCGGGCTGCATCGGCCTTCAGCGCCGCCATCGCGGCCTTGGCGGCCGCACCGAACCCGGCGATGCCGGCGATATTCTCGGTCCCTGCCCGCCGCCCGAGCTCCTGCCCGCCGCCGCGCAGAAACGCCTCAAGGCCCTCGACGCCCTCGGCGAGCACCAGCGCGCCTGCGCCCTTCGGTCCGCCGATCTTGTGCGCCGACAGCGTCACCAGGTCGGCCTGCGTCGAGGCCAGATCGAACGGGATCTTGCCGAACGCCTGGATCGCATCGACATGCAGCAGCCCGCCAGCCGCATGGACGATTTCGGCGACATCAGCCACCGGCTGAATGGCACCGGTCTCGTTGTTCGCCAGCATCACCGAGACCAGAGCCGGCGGACCATCGGCCAGCAGTGCGCGCAGATGGTTGAGATCGATCACACCGGCCCGCGTGACATGGATTGCGGAGGTCGCCTCCGTCGCAAACCGACCGCCCGCGAGCACGGACGCGTGCTCGATCGCCGACACCAGGAGCCGCTGCACCGGCGCGCCCGCAGCGCGGCGCAATCCCGGCGTCAGTGCGAGCGCATTGGCTTCGGTCCCACCGGAGAGAAACACCACGTCCCGCGGCCGGCCGCCGACCGCCTTCGCCACGGCATTGCGGGCATCCTCAAGCAGCCGTCGCGCCCGCCGTCCCTCGCTGTGCACCGAGGACGGGTTGCCGATCAATTCCCACGCCGCAGCCATCGCCGCCTTCGCCTCCTGGCGAAGCGGCGTGGTGGCATTCCAGTCGAGATAGACGCGATCGTCCATGGAGCTATCCGCGGCAACCACCATGGTTGCGGCCTTCACTGCGAGATAACGACAGTTAACGACCGAGACCAGATCAGACGTCACCGGCACGGGAGATTTTTCCCGCGCGGCGGGAGCCTCGCGCTGCAGCCAGACACGGCGTTCGCGGTCCCCCAAGCGCGATCGCATTTTGACAGACTGAAACTTCAGGTAGCCTCCGAAGCAATCCGGCCGTGTCGATCCGGATCGCCGTCGCCGCGTCGGCAACGTGCGCGTCGCGACGCGGATTCGCGACCGCCAAGCGGCACAATTTCCTTGATTTTTGCCCCTTGCGTCATGCTAGAAGGCCTCCAGCGTGCCGCGCGGCGGTGCCTGCGCCGATTTCATCACGAGCTGCTCTGTTCGCGAACCGTCGCTGAAGATGGCTCCAACCGGTTGATTGATCGACGTCAATCAAGGGAACGCGGCAATCAAGGGAACACAATGCCTGAAGTCATTTTCACCGGCCCTGCTGGCCGCCTCGAGGGCCGCTACCACCCGGCCAAGCAGAAGAACGCGCCGATTGCGATGATCCTGCATCCGCATCCGCAGTTCCACGGCACGATGAACCACCAGATCGTCTATCAGTGCTACTACGCGTTCGCGCATCGCGGCTTCTCGGTGCTGCGCTTCAACTTCCGTGGCGTCGGCCGCAGCCAGGGCTCGTTCGATCACGGCACCGGCGAATTGTCCGATGCCGCGAGCGCGCTCGACTGGGCGCAGGCGATCAATCCGGAGGCGCGCGCCTGCTGGGTTGCGGGCTTCTCGTTCGGCGCTTGGATCGGCATGCAGCTTCTGATGCGCCGGCCGGAGGTTGAGGGATTCATCTCGATCGCGCCGCCCGCCAATCTCTACGACTTCTCGTTCCTCGCGCCCTGCCCGTCGTCGGGCCTGATCGTGCACGGCGACAAGGATGCCGTGGTGCCGCCCAAGGACGTCAACACGCTCGTCGAGAAGCTGAAGACGCAAAAGGGCATCGTGATCGACCAGCAGGTCATCCCCGGCGCCAACCACTTCTTCGACGGCAAGCTCGAGCCGCTGATGGAGACGGTGACCGGCTATCTCGACATGCGTCTCGCCAACGTGCGCTGACGACGCCGACCTTGTAGCCCGCATGAGCGAAGCGACATGCGGGTCGCGGCCGACAAGACCCCGGATATCGCTGCGCTCATCCGGGCTACGGCACTGACCTATTCCGGCGCCAGCTTCAGCGCCGCAATCCCGACCAGCACCAGCGCAATCCCTGCGACCTTCATCGGATTGAGCGCCTCGTTGAACAGCAGCACACCCATGGCCAGCGTGCCGGCCGCGCCGATGCCGGTCCACACGGTGTAGGCGACGCCGACGCCGAGCACCTGCAGCGCGCGTCCGAGCAGGAACACGAACGCGGCGAGCAGCATCAGCGAGACCAGCGTCCAGCCGAGCCGCGTATAGCCTTCGGCATATTTCATCGAAATCGCCCAGCCGACGTCCAGCAGGCCGGCGACGACGAGCGCGATCCAGGCAACCGAATGCGACATGGCTTACGCGGCGAGCTTCAGCATATGCGCGCGGTGGCCGACCAGGAAAGCGTGCAGCAGCGCCGGATAGTCAGGCGACACCGCACTGCGTACGCTCGGCCGCTGTGCCAGCGCGCTGCGCCAGGCGCGAAGTTTTGGCGTGTGCGTGAAAACAGCGAGATCGGTCAGCTGGTCGAACAGATCGAAATAGCGGAAGATCGGCGCGAACACCGCATCCACCAGACTGAAATTCTGGCCAGCGAAGAACGGACCGGCGCCGAGCGCAGCCTCGACGCGCGCGAATTTTGCCACGACCGCCTGCCGCTTGCTCTCGAAGGCCGCGGCATCGGTGGCAGTCTCGAGCCCCCAGAGATCGCCGAGAATGGCCGAGCCGAACTCCATCCAGGCGCGATGCTCGGCGCGCGTGAGCGCGTCCTCGGGATGCAGCTTGGCGCCGGCTTGCGTCTCCTCGATGTACTCGCAGATCACATTGCTCTCGAACAGCGCGACCTCCTTGCCGTCGTCGCGCGTCACCACCAGCACCGGCACCTTGCCGAGCGGCGAGATCTTCAGGAACCAGTCCGGCTTGTTGGCGAGATCGATGTCGATCCGCTCGAACGGCACGCCCTTCTCACGCAGTGCGATCACCGCGCGTTGCACATAGGGGCAGAGCTTGTGGCTGATCAGTTTCAGGGCGGCCATGACGAACCTCGCGTTCAATGCAACTGCATCGAATTAAATGCAGCGGCATGGAACTGTCAAGGTAGATGCATTTGCATCTAAATCACGGTCGCGCGATAATGCCCCCGGTCATCGGGATCGGCACCCCCGTTGTGGCAGGGTAGCTCAGAGGCAGGCCCTTCATGCCGCGCGCGGCAAGGAAGCCGAACGCCTGCGCCTCGATCGCATCCGCCGCCCAGCCGAGCGCCTCGGCCGGCTCGACGGTCGCCGGCGCGAGGCGCTCGCGCAGCATCCGCAGCATCGTGAGGTTGGAGGCGCCGCCGCCACAGATGATCCAGCTTTTCGGCTGTTTCGGCAGCAGCGGCACGACGCGGGCGATGGCCGCGGCCGTGAAGGCGGTCAACGTCGCGGCGCCATCGGCCGGCGCCACGGCGCCGAGCTTGAGACTGGCGAAGTCGTTGCGGTCGAGCGATTTCGGCGGCGGCAGCGCAAAGAACGGCAGCTTCAGCGCCTGTGCGATCCAGGCGTCGTCGGGCTTGCCCATTGCGGCGAACTTGCCGGCGGTGTCGAACGGCTGATGCATCTGACGGAACATGAAGTCATCCAGCAGCGCATTGCCCGGCCCGGTGTCGCAAGCGATCAGCGTGTCCGTGCCGTCGATATAGGTGATGTTGGAGACGCCGCCGATATTGACCACGACGATCGGCCCCTCGCGGTTCAGCGATTGCGCCAGCGCGCGGTGGTAGACCGGCACGAACGGCGCGCCCTGCCCGCCGGCCTCGACGTCGGCGGCACGGAAATCGTGCATCACCGGAATGTGGATCACCTTGGCGAGCGCCAGGGCATCGCCGATCTGCACCGTCAACCTCCGCTCGGGGCGATGCAGCACGGTCTGGCCATGGAACCCGACGATGTCGATATCCTGGGCCGAGATCCGGTGCTGTGCCGTGAAGCTGGCGACCGCCTCGGCATGGGCCGTGGTGACGGCCTGCTCGGCCTGCCGCAAAATCCCCGGCCGGGCGTCGCGCCGCGACAGATGGACCGCCTCCGTCAGCGCCTGGCGCAGCAGGCTGCGCTCGCCTTCGGTATAAGGCCGATAGCCCGAGGGGCCGAAGGCCTTGATCTGGCGGCCGTCGGTCTCGATCAATGCCACGTCGACCCCGTCGAGCGAGGTGCCGCTCATCAGACCGAGTGCCGTTAACATCATGCTGGAAGCGCCCCAGCCGGGAACCCCCGGCTTGTCTCAAACAAGTACATCCTATAATGCCACTGCGCGTCCGCCTGCGGCAGCCTCAAGCATCAAGGTTCCGCAAATAGATGCAAAAACCGTAAAACAAGAATGATCTGGCTCGCCGACAAATGACTGCATTTAAATCGGATTTCCTGAACACTTTACAGGAACGCGGTTTCGTCCACCAGTGCTCCGATTTCGAGGGCCTCGACGCGCTTGCCGCGAAGGGCCAGGCGACCGCCTATGTCGGCTATGACTGCACCGCGCCGTCGCTGCACATCGGCAACTTCCTCACCATGATGATGCTGTACTGGCTGCAGCAGAGCGGCAACAAGCCGATCACGCTGATGGGCGGCGGCACCACGATGGTCGGCGACCCCTCCGGCAAGGACGAGACGCGCGCGATGCGCACGGTTGCGGAGATCGAAGCCAACAAGGTCTCGATCCGCGGCGTGTTCGCCAAGGTGCTGCGCTATGGCAACGGGCCTTCCGACGCCATCATGCTCGACAATGCCGAGTGGCTGACCAAATTGAACTGGATCGAGATGCTGCGCGACATCGGCCGGCACTTCTCGGTCAACCGCATGCTGACCATGGACTCGGTGCGGCTCCGGCTCGAGCGCGAGCAGGAGATGAGCTTCATCGAATTCAACTACATGGTCTGCCAGGCCTACGACTTCGTCGAGCTGTCGCGCCGCGCGGGCTGCCGGCTGCAGATGGGCGGCTCCGACCAGTGGGGCAATATCGTCAACGGCGTCGATCTCGGCCGCCGCATGGGCACGCCGCAGCTGTTCGCGCTGACCACGCCGCTGCTCACCACCGCCTCCGGCGACAAGATGGGCAAGACCGCCAAGGGCGCGGTGTGGCTCAACGCCGACCAGTTCTCGCCCTACGATTTCTGGCAGTACTGGCGCAATGTCGAGGACGCCGACGTCGTCAAGTTCCTCAAGCTGTTTACCATCCTGCCGATGAGCGAGATCAGCAAGCTTGCGGCGCTGGCCGGCGGCGAGATCAACGAGGCCAAGAAGGTGCTGGCGACCGAAGCGACCGCCCTGCTTCATGGCCGCGATGCAGCGAACGAAGCCGCCGAGACCGCGCGCCGCACCTTCGAGGAAGGTGCGCTGGCCGAAACCTTGCCGACGGTGGAAATTCCGCGCGGCGAATTTGAAGCCGGCGTCGGCGTGCTGGTCGCCTTCGTCAAGGCCGAGCTCGTCGCTTCCAACGGCGAAGCGCGCCGGCAGATCAAGGGCGGCGGCCTGCGCGTCAACGATGCAGCCGTGACCGATGAGAAGATGCTGCTGACTTCGGCCAATCTCACGCCGGAAGGCGTGGTGAAACTGTCGCTCGGCAAGAAGCGCCACGTCCTGCTGAAGCCTGCATAGGCGCATTCGCATTTGTCGGTTGTCGGGAGCGCGGAAAGCGCGCTCCCATCTTTCCGATGGACCAGACCACGCCTCCGAACGACACGCTTGCAACGCCGGCGAAGCAGTCCCGCGTCGCGCTGAACGTGCTCGCGCTCTGCTTCGTGCTGTCGGTGCTTGGGCGCGGCCTTAGCGACAGCTTCACCGTTTTCCTGAAACCGATCTCGGAAAATTTCGGCTGGGACCGCGCCTCTGTGGTGTCGGTCTACTCGCTGACCTGGCTCGCCAGCGGCCTGACCGCGCCACTGGTCGGACGCCTGTTCGACCGCTCGGGTCCGCGCCTGGTCTATGCGCTCGGCCTCTCGCTGCTCGGTTGCGCCTTCCTCGTCGCCTCGCGCGCGCAAGCGCTCTGGCAATTCCAGCTCAGCGTCGGCCTCTGCGTCGGTTTCGGCACCGCGCTGATCGGCAATGTGTCGAATTCGATCCTGCTCGGCCGCTGGTTCGGACCACGCCTGCCGACCGCGATGGCCGTGATGTATTCGGCGACCGGCGCGGGCCTGTTGCTGCTGTTGCCGCTGTCGCAGGTTCTGATCGACCGGATCGGCTGGCGCGAGGCCTATCAGGCGTTCGGCGTCGGCGCGCTCTGCCTGCTTGTTCCTCTGGTCTTTCTGCCGTGGCGGCTGCTCGCCGGCGGATCGCCGCATATCGTCAGAAAGGCAGAGGCTAGTCTGGCCGACGAAGGCTGGACACTGCTCAGCGCGATGCGCCACCACGCCTTCTGGGCGCTGTTCTCCACCTTCTTCTTCACCGCGATCGCGATGTATGCGCTGACCGCGCAGATCGTCGCCTATCTGATCGATGTCGGCTTCCCGCCGCTACAGGCGGCAACCGCCTGGGGCTTCTCCGGCGTCGCGCTGTTCGTCGGCATGCTGGGCGTGTCCACCCTCGACGGCATCATCGGCCGCCGGCCCTCGGTCTTGTTCAGCTACGGCGTCTCGATCCTCGGCATCATTCTGCTCTGGCTGTTGCAGTGGTATCCGAACTACTGGCTGCTGACCGGCTTCATCATCTGCTTCGGCAGCATGATCGGCTCGCGCGGCCCGTTGATCACCGCGACCGCGCTGAAGATATTTCGGGGCGAGCGCGTCGGTACGATCTACGGCACGATCATGATCGGCAGCGGCCTTGGATCAGGGCTAGGCTCATGGGGCGGCGGCCTGATCCACGACTGGACCCACAGCTACAATCCGCTGATCGCCTTCGCGCTGGTCAATGTGGTGCTCGGCCTGATCCCGTTCCTGGTGGTGCCGGCGCTGCGACGGTGAGTTCGGACGCGTCCGCTTGCCCCTGCGGAGGCGATGTGGAATCCGACACGAACGCATGCCGGCCTTGGGCCAACGCCTTTGGGCCGACAGGCGGCATTCGCGAAATGAAACAGGCCGCCAACAGCAGCGGCCCTAGTCGATGGCTCCAATTCCTTGATTGCGAGTACCGACTCGAGCAGGCTTGTAAGCCCGGAAGTCGATCCTCTGGTCCGGTACTGCTAGCCGCAGCGACGAACTCTCCGGACCGATCCGTCGTCACGCTCGATCGTGACGGTGCGGCATCCGCGATATCCGCGATCATACCCGTAGGCGCGATAAGCGGGTCGATCGTAGTCTCGGTAGTAACGGGGCTCCGGGCCCACTCTCACGCCGCCGAGCGGAGTATCAACGGCAACCTGAGCTGACGCGGGTGCAATGGAGATCGGCGTGGCCATAGCGAAACCGGCGACCGCCAGTACACCAGCCAATAACAGGGCTCTCATGAGAGTTCCTCCTGAGTTGTTGAATTGCTCTCCAACATCCCAGACAGGGCAAGGTTCCTGCGCGAACGTCATCCGGGCGGCGGGCCGCTCGGACTTGGTCGCAGCCTCGGATGAATGCGGACAGGAACCCGCCGCTGCGCGTCAGCGCGCGAGCTCGACCGACCTTGAAAGCAGGCGTCGATGAGCGAGCGTTCTAGTTGTTCGTCGTCGGCAGATCGTTCGGGCCGTACTGCTTGAACTCGAAGATCTTGCGCGTCAGGCCGGGCGCCAGCGCAGAGATCGGATTGACGCGCAGCACCGGTGCGCTCGGCGTTCCCACCACTTCGTAGGTCACGCCGATCAGGCCTTCATTGCTGCCGGCGCCGAGGAAAATCCCGAAGAACGGGATCTGGCCGAACATGTTGTTCAACCCGTACATCGGAATGAAGGTGCCGTTCATCCGCACCTGGTTGCCGATATAGTCGATGCTGCCTTCGATGGTCGCGCCGATGGTCGGTCCCTTGACCACACCATTGCGGATCGAAAGCTGGCCGCTCTGGCGCGTGAATTCGGCGCGTAGCGCGTCGAACCCGATGCCGTTCTGGGTGCTGACCGGCCCGCCGGCAACGGCGCGATCGAGCTGGGTTTCGCCCTTCACCGAGAATCCGGTGATATTGATGAGCCCTTCCCTGGGGCTCGGCTCAGGGATCGGCGGCTCCATCGCGAGCGTAAGCTGGCCGCCGACCACCTTCGAATAGGTGTCGATGAAGCGCAGGAACGCACCGGCGTCGCTGGTCTGCAGATAGATCACCTCGCGGCCCTGCTGGCGTCCGCGCATATCGACCGTGACGGGGGTGTCGCGACCGACCTTGCCGCTCAGCGTGAACGCCTTGAAGAACCCGTTGCGGCGCGAGACCTTGGCGTCGACGCTGCGCAGCGCTTCGCCGTTGAATCCTGCGACCGCGCCGAGTTTCAGGTCGACATCGAAATCGGTGGTCCTGGTCTTGCTCTTGGGATCGCTGTCGCGGCCGGAGATCGCCGACTTCAGGAAGCCGCGGCCGTCGAACACGTCGCCGCGCATCGTCACCTTGATCACGCCGTCGGGACCGCGATCGGCCCGCAGCGAGGTCTTGTCGCCTTCCGACGGCGCGTAGGTCGGGAAGTACGCATTCATGAGATCGCCGTTCTGGTCGACCTCGAGCGCCCCCTTGATCGACACGCCGGCGCCGTCGATCGAGATATCCTCGAACCTGGTCGATTGCCCCTTCGGCACCACGTTGAAGGTCGCCTTGCCGGCCCGGCCCTGCGCCTTGACCCAGCCCGGCAGGATGTTGTCGAGCTTGAGCTGGGTCAGGTCGGCCTCGACGCCCATCTTGGTGGTGGGATTGTCGCCGCTGCCGATCTTGCCGCTCAGCTTGATCGGGATCGCGCCCGAGACCGCGGGACCGAGATCAAGCCCGAGGCGCGCGCGGCTCGCATCGTCCAGCGTCGCCTGCAGCTTGACGTCGGCGTCGCCCTCAGTCGGCTTGCGGTAGTCGAGCGAGGCCGCCTGCCCGTTGATCTTGACGTCGCCCTTGACCTGGAAGCCGGCATTGCTGGCGATCACTTTCAGCGCGTTGGCTTCGAGCTTCTGGTTCATCACCAGCTTGTCGACGGCAACGCCGGCGATGTCGGCGGTGACCGAGTAGAGCGTATCGGCCTTGGTCAGCTCGCCCTTCACGGGCATGCCGAGATTGATCGTCGCGGTGACGTTGCCCTTGCTGGCGTTGGGATCGATCGGCGGACCGGAGAGATCGCTGAGCCGGTCGGAGGCGAGGATTTCGGCGGCGGCCGGCACCGGACAGTCGACCCGGAACTTGACCTTCGACGGTGACGGCTTCGGCGCCATGTCCGGCACCTCGAAGGTGAAGTCCGACAGCGTGATCTTGCGGCCCGCCGGCGTGTCGGCAATGCCCTGGTTGATGGTCACGGTCGCGCTGCGGCCGGTCACCCTGGCCTTCAGATCCGCGTCATGCACCGCGGGCATCTGATCCACCGGACGCACCGTGACACCCGAGGCGACAATGTTGACCGAGAGGCCGTCATCCGGAATCGGCGGTCCCTTGCGCGACAGGTTGTGCACCGGCGAATTGACGCCTACATCGATACGCTGGAGCGTGCCGCGGTCGATGCGCTCGAGCACCCATTCGCGAACCTCGGGCACGATGATGACCGGCCACATCCGTTTCAGGGCCGAGGCCGACATCGGCGTGCCGGCGAATCCGAGCTGCAGCCGCGGCTCGCCGGAATAGTCGATGCTGCCGGTTCCGGCGACGCCGATCTCGCCATTGGAGATGTCGGCCTGGGTCAGCAGCACGCGCTTCTTGTCAGTGTCGAACCGGAAGCCGATGTTGATGCGATTGAAGATCAACGGTGGTTCGTTCTTGTCGGCGCCGGCCAGCACGATGGTGCCGCCCGACAGGCCGGCCTGCCAGTCGGTGACGTTGTCGTTCGGCGGCTCGAGATGGCCGAGCAGCGTGATGCGGTTGGCGCCCGAGACGACCTTGATCGGCGCCAGCAGTACGCGCCGACCCGAATCCCATTCCACGCTCATCTCGGCCGCATCGATCGGCATCGGATAGTCGGGCGTGTCGGTGTCGATGATGTTGCCGGCGCCGACATTGATCTTGCCGCGGAAGTATGTCGGCAGGCCGTCGCGGCCGAGTTCGCCCTTCATCTCGCCCGACAGCGGCAGGTCGGCGGTGTAGGTCAGATCCTTGGTCCGGAGCGCGAGCAGGATGTTCCGGGTGGAAACCTTGTCGGCTTTGATGTCGACCGAGCGCACGCCGTTCTGCTGCGGTCCGACCAGCACGCGCACCGACCAGGGCTTTGCGCCCTCCTCGCCGAAGCTGAGCGCGACGCCGCCGCCGCTCGGGCGCCGCAGGCTGAGGCTGATGTTCTCGAAGCTCCATTTGTTGCCGCGCTGCTGATCGTCGACGACGAGATTGCCGTTCTTCAGGCCGATCTCGTTGAGGTTCTGCCCGTCGAGGCCGGTCATGCTGAGGCTGTCGAGCCAATCGAGACCGGCGAGCAGCCCGCTCTGAGCCGAATCGGACGCGCCCGCGGAGGGCTCGGCGGCAGCTGGCGGCGGGGCTGCGGGTGTCGGACGCGGGAATGTCGGCGGCATCCCCGCCTCCCGCTTGGAGGCAACGCCGGTGGCCAGCGGTTTTGCGGTGTCACCGGCGGACACGGTGACATTGCCGTCCGGCGTGATGCGCACCGACAGCTCCGCGTCGACCAGATTGAGGCTCTCCGCCCGCAACTGGCCCATCAAGAGCGCGGTTCCCGACAGGCGCACTTCGGCCTTGGGCGCGCTCGCAACCACCGCATGGTCGCGGTCGCGGACGATGATGTCGCGGATGCGCACCGCGATCCTGACGCGGCCGGCGCGCTCGATCTGCGTTCCGCCGACCTCGACCGTGTTGCCGTGGCCGATGTTCTCCTCGATCGCCGCGGCGAGCCACGGCGTCGCCATGTCGAGATTGATCGGGCCGGCGCCGAGCCGCCACCACAGCCCGCCGAAGCAGGTCGCGAACATCGCGACCAGCACCACGAGGACCAGTCCGATGCGACGGATCCAGCGCTCGCCGTTCAACCAGCGCCGCATGCCGGAGCAGAAATCGGTGAAGCGATGCAGGTTGGTGTGGGAACGCGCCAGCAATTGCCGCGCACGGTTGCCCGCCGCCTCATCCTGCTCGTCCCACGCAGCGTCGTCCTCCCATTGCGAGAGGTCAGCCCCGGCGCGCGGATTTGGACCCTGCGGCGACGTGTTCCTTGCCATTGCCTCTCGGTGCTGACGGCGAAGCTGATCGCCGCCATCGGGGCGCCCGTCGATCCGTATCGAGCGCTCCTGTGCCGGCATCGCCGCCTATCCTCGCCTAATCATGTTACTCGCCGATGGCCCCCAGAGCGGACCAAACCAACCAATCAAAAGCCAATTCAGCAAGCGGACGGGTCACGCGTCGAATTCCTTGTCACCATACTCCGTGGCCATCAAACTTGCCCAGCGGCCGGTGCGAATCCGGCCGCCGCCAATAAGACCGCAATACCCCAATGGTTGAGCTTCGGAAAGCGACGAAAGGAAGGCGTATGTCCAAGAAAACGCGCAAGAAATCCTCCAACACAACCGGGAAGCGGGTCGCAACAAAGGTTGCGCGCGCCGCAAGCGCAAGCACTGGGAAGTCCGCGACGAAAACCCGCACAGCGGTTGCGAAGAAGGCAGCGGCCAAGAAAACAACTAAGAAAACGACCAAGGCGACCGCAGCGGGTGTTCGAAGCAAAGCCTCGCACAAGGCGGCATCGAAACCGTTAAAGCGAGAGCCGGCCGCGACCGTGACCAGTTCGTCCGCCGTCACACTTGCCGAGGGCGCCGCGGCGCCTGGCTTCAACCTGCCGCGCGACGGCGGGGACAGCGTTTCGCTGAAGGATTTTGCCGGCAAGAAGCTGGTGCTGTTCTTCTACCCCCGCGCCGACACGCCCGGCTGCACCCGGGAGGCGATCGATTTCACCCGGCTCAAAAGCGAGTTCGTAGCGGCAGGGACCGAAGTGGTCGGCATTTCCGCCGACACGGTTAAGGCGCAGGAGTCATTTCGAAACAAACACCAGCTGTCGGTGCCGTTGGTCTCGGACCCAGCCCACCAGATGCTGGAGGCCTATGGCGCCTGGGGCGAAAAATCCATGTATGGCAGGACCTTCATGGGAATTATTCGCACGACGGTTCTGGTCGATTCCGGTGGAAAAATTGCCCGGATCTGGCGTCATGTGAAGGTCGACGGCCACGCCGAAGCGGTATTGGAGGCTGCCCGGGCGCTCTGATCGGACGGGTTCCGTTTCCTGAAAATTAACCATGACGGGCTCAAATCGGCCCCGCAAATTAGCCGTACGGAGCTTGGTCCGACCGGCCGCGGGAGTACCGATGTCGAGCCGGTCCGGTCACCACAAACACCATCATCCGCAGGACCATGGCCGGACGCCGGTACGCCGTCCGGCAGCCCATCACCCCGCACCTGCCGCCGCGGCGGTGGCGGCCTCCGGCGAGGGCTATACACTGGTCCATGCCGGCAAGCAGGTCCGGTTCGGGCCGGTGGTGTTCTGGATCATCGTCGGCACCGTGGTGCTGCTCGGCATGTGGTCGGCCGCGACCGCGACCTATTTCGCGTTCCGCGACGACGTGCTGACCCGGCTGATCGCGCGCCAGGCCGAGATGCAATACGCCTATGAGGACCGCATCTCGGAGCTGCGCGCCAAGGTCGACCGCACCACCAGCCGCCAGCTGCTCGACCAGGAGCAGTTCGACCAGAAGCTCGACCAGATCATGAAGCGGCAGTCGACGCTGGAATCGCGCGCCACCGCGCTCGGCGCGATGCCTGACGTCACCAGCACCGGATCGATCAAGCCGCAGGGCCGCGCCGAGGCGGCGCCGTCCTCGGGCACCCTGAAACCCTCCCCGATCAGCGACACCGTGATCTTCGTGGCGCCGCCGGATCGCGAGGCACGACTGGAATCGCGCGCGCCACTGATCGCCAAGGCGCAGCCGAACCAGTTCGCCAAGGCCCAGGGCGTCGACAACGTGCTGGTCCGTCTGCAGACCTCGCTTGACCAGGTCGAGCGGCGCCAGGTTGCCGCGCTCGCCTCGGTCGAGGACAGCATCGACTCCAAGGTGCGCCGGATGCGCGGCGTGATCTCCGATCTCGGCCTCAACATGGCGCAGCTCGAGGCGGCGACGCCGCGCTCCGGCATGGGCGGGCCCTTTGTCCCTGTGAAACTCTCTGCCGACGCCGGCGCGTTCGAACGCCAGCTCTATCGCATCAACATCAACCGCGCACAGATGCAGCGACTGAACCAGACGCTGGCGCTGGTGCCTTACCGCAAGCCCGTGGTCGGTGAAGTCGAATTCACCAGCGGCTTCGGCGTGCGCTCCGACCCCTTCCTCGGCCGGCCGGCAATGCATACCGGCCTCGACTTCCGCGCCGCGCAAGGCGATCCGGTGCGTGTCACCGCCAATGGCAAGGTGGTGTCGGCGGGCTGGGCCGGCGGCTATGGCCGCATGGTCGAGGTCGATCACGGCAACGGGCTCTCGACCCGCTACGGCCATCTCTCCGAGATCGGCGTCAAGGTCGGTGAATACGTCAAGATCGGCCAGGTGATCGGCGCCGTCGGCTCGACCGGCCGCTCCACCGGTCCGCATCTGCACTATGAAACCCGCATCGACGGCGAAGCGGTCGATCCGCAGAAATTCCTCCGCGCCGGCGTCCGGCTCAGCGCGGGCTAGCTCAATCTCACGACGATCGATCTGAAGATCGGCGCAAGCGGTCTCGCTTGCGCCGATCTTGTTTGTGGTTTCAGCGGCGGCCGCCGCCCATGCCGCCGGGCGGTCCGCCGCCACCGAATCCGCCGCCGGGCCCGAACGGACCACCGCCACCGCCGCCAGGGCCGTTGCCCTGGTTGTTGCCGCGCTTCTTGACCTGCGCGCCCGCGAGCGACGTTCCGGCAAGCCAGAACGCTGCCAACAGCGCGCGGCGCGAAATGACCGGCGGGCGCTTCACGCTGCACCGCCTTCGTCGGCATCGTCATCGACCGGACCATCCGGTCCCTCGCGGTAGATGTACATGCCGAAATTCAAGCGATAGTCGCCGCCCTTGTCTTTTGCGAGCGCGCGGTTGGCCTCGCGGTTGGCGACCTTGAGCGCCTCCATCGCCAGCTCGCGCGAGCGGCCCTCGAGCCGTTTCGCCAGCTTCGCCGACAGGCCGTCGTAATGCACCGCGCGTTCGAGGAAGCGCGGCGCGGCCGACGACACGTTCATCTCGGCGGCCGCCACGTGATCATGCAGGTTGCGGCCGAGATAGTGCCATTTGCGGTCGTCGTCGCCATGCGGCACGAAGGCCTCCTCGACCAGCATGATCTCGTCGTCGTCATTGATGGTGACGAGCTTGCGGTCGAGCCATTCGTCCAGCACGGCGCGCGGCCGCACATCCTTGGTGATCGATTCGACCAGCGTTTCGAACGACGGCGCGCCTCCGTCCGCGGTGCGCGGCAGCGGCAGCGGATCGCCCTTGGCATCGGTGAACTCGGGCCCGGCCAGCCAGCGCGCGATGATCGCGCTGGTGCGCGACAGCGTCGCCGGCACCGCATTGACCGGCGCGCCGGCGCCGCGCAGCCGCGCCACCTCCTTGCGGTGGATGCCGGTCAGCAGGCTGACGCGGCTGTCGGTCTGCTCCTTGCCCTCGAGCGCGAAGTCGTGCTCGGCGACGTTGACATAGAGCTCGCGCAGCAGCTGGGTCAGCGCCGGAAACGTCATGCCGCCGCGGATGCAAAGCCGCACCAGCGGGCGCAACATCCGCGCCAGCGGCGCATGCAGCTTCGCTGCGGCGATCGGCGCGAACGATCCCACCTTCGACTTCGGGGCCTTGGCATTCATGCCTAACTTTTAGCCGTCCGCGCCGTGGGACACAATCCCACCTCACTTGACGTGTGATATTTTCCCACTTATGGGAAACAAAATCATCTCCGGACAAGGTTTGCGCGCTCGCCAGCGGGTGTCACGGAGTCCGGCACTGCTGCCATCGCCACGGACCGCTCCATGACGTCTGCCCGATTCGACCTTGCGATCGCGGAAGCCTGCCGGATCGCCCAGGTTCCGTTTGAGGAGTTCGTGTCGACGGTGATGGCGGGCGGCTATCCCTGCCTGCCGGGCGTTGCGCCCGGAACGCCGCGCCGCTTCGACGAAACCGACCTGCTCGCGCTCTATCGTTACCTCGATGAAACAGACATGAACTCGCCGATCATGCGCGGCGGCCTGCGCCGCACCGTCGACTGGTTCAAGCACAAGCTCAACGCGGCGACCTCGCTCGAATTCATCATCGCCTTCCTGCGCTCGATTTATCTGCTGCCGACCAGCGTTAAGCTGATCGAGAACCGGACCGAGGGCCTCGAATACATTCCGACCGACTTGCGCCATCTCGAGTTGTTCGGCGATTTCCTGCTCGAGCCCGGCTTCTACAGCTATCAAGACACCTCGGCCCTGACCCGGTTGCCGCCGCCGCGGGTCGATGCGCGCGACTACGACGTCATTCTCGTCGACACTCCGACCCGGGTTGCGATCCAGCGCCGCCAGGGCGCAAAGGTGATTTGCGTCGTGCACGACCTGTTGCCGATCACCGATCTCAAGCTGGACGACATCGCGACACGCCTTTTCCTGTCGCGTCTTTACACCAGCGTGAATCAGGCTGACGAGCTCGCCTTCGTCTCGAACTACAGCATGAACCGCTTCCGCGCCCTGCTCCCGCAATATGCGCACATTCCGGCGCGAGTGGTCTATCCGCGGACCCGTTTCGACGTCGCGGAAGCGCCGCTTGCGGCGGCGCCAACCGCCGTCCCGGCACGGCCGAGCTTCGTCGTCATCGTTTCGAACGAGCCCCGCAAGAACCTCGCCGCCGTCATCCGCGCCTTCCGCAAGTTGCCGGAGGCCGATCTCGTCGTGATCGGCTATGCCGGTGGCGCCAACCAGGCGCGCAACCTGCCGAAGAACGTCCGTTTCTCCGGCTATGTCGACGAGCACGAGAAGGCGGCACTGATCGCGGACGCGCACGGCCTGATCATGCCGAGCCTCGCCGAAGGCTTTGGCGTCCCGATCATCGAGGGATTCGCGGCCAACACTCCTGTGCTGTGCTCCGATATTGCCGTGTTCCGCGAGGTCGCGGGCGAGCTTGCCGACTATTTCGATCCGTTCTCGACCGACTCTATCTGCGCCTCGGTGCGACGCGTGCTGGCGCAGCAGGAGCAATGGCGCGACCGGATCCGCGCGGCGGGCCGAGCTGGCCGAGCGCTTCGGCCACCACACCCGGGCGCGCGACCTGCTGTCGCATCGTGCTGCCCCGGACGTCGCGGCCGCCGCCGAGGCGCTCACCGCCGCGATGGCGACCTTCAACGGTGCAACCGCGCACGGCGTGTAACCGGTCATGAGCACCGATTCCGACGCCATTGGTCTCGCAATCGAACCGCCAGCACGATGGCGCGATCGCGTCCGCACCTGGTCCGCCTCAGTCGCCTATGTCCGCGCCACCGATACCCTGATCGCCCTGGCCACGGCGTCGCTACCCTGGTCGACCACGGCATTCGCCGTCTTCATGCTGCTCTGGCTTGTCGCCGTGATCCCGACCATCGACTGGGAGCAGTTCGTGCTCGACCTCGCGCGGCCTTCCTTTGCGTTGCCGATCGCGCTGGTCGCACTCGCCGTGATCGGTGTGGCGTGGTCGGAGACGAGCTGGGCCGAGCGGCTGCAAGGCATCAAGCCGCTCAGCAAGCTGCTGCTGCCGTTCCTGCTCGGCTATTTCCAGCCCTCACAGCGCGGGCTTTGGGTATTCGTAGCCTTCCTGGTATCGTGCACGCCGCTGATGATCCTGTCCTGGATCGCGCTGGCGGTGCCGCAGCTCAAGCTCGCGCACACCGCATCCGACGGCGTGCCGGTCAAGAACTACCTCGACCAGAGTCAGGAGTTCGCGCTCTGTGCGTTCGCGCTGGCACTGCCGGCATTGACGACGCTGCGGGCCCGGCAATGGCGCTTCGCTGCCGGCGCCATCGCGCTGATGCTGCTGTTCGTCGCCAACATGCTTTATGTCGTCTCGGCGCGGACCGCGCTGGTCTATATGCCGGTGCTGTTGATCCTGTTCGCGTCGCTGCATCTGTCGCGGCGCGCCACGCGGCTGCTGTTCGCCGGCGTCGCGGTCACCAGCCTCGTGGTCTGGACCACGTCTCCCTACCTCCGCCAGCGCATCGCCGACGTCGGCATCGAGTATCGGGCCCACGATACGTCAGGCATCGCTTCCACGGCGCAGCGCCTGACCTATTGGCGGAAGTCGGTGAAGTTCATCGGCGAGGCGCCGTGGCTCGGGCACGGCACCGGCGCGATTAGGCGCATGTTCACGCAGGATGCCGTCGGACAAGCCGGCCTTGAGGCCGAGGTGATCAACAACCCGCACAACCAGACCCTCAATGTCGGGGTCCAGTGGGGGCTGATCGGCATCCTGCTGCTCTACGCGATGTGGATCAGCCACGTCAGGCTGTTCGCCGGCCGCGATCTCGTGAGCTGGATCGGACTCGCTGTGGTCGTGCAGAACATCACAAGCTCGCTGCTCAATTCGCATCTGTCCGATTTTCACGAGGGCTGGATGCACGTGATCGGCGTCGGCGTCGCCGGCGGCATGGCGCTCCGCGCCCGCCGGCCGGAGAAGATTTTGGCGTAGATTTGTGACTCACGCCGCGCAGTACATTCGGTGTCGTCCCTGCTTTCGAAAGCAGGGAACCATAACCTTAAATGCTGATTGTTGCGCGATGCTGGAACGACGGGTCCCTTCAACAACATCCGCTGCGGCGTATGGGTGCCGGCTTTCGCCGGGACGACAGTCGTGTTTGCGGCGCTAGCAACGCCTTTCTAACAACCGATCGCCTACCGCGACGCTTCGTGCCCGACCTCACCGGTGATGACGTCACCGAACAGCTCCCACGCATCGCCGTTGAAGCGCATCAGCTGCATCTGCTCGATCGGGAAGTAGTCGTCGGGAGAGGTGTTGACCATGACGCCCGGCAGCATCAGGTCGGAGTGGAAGTTCTTCAGGTTGGCGGCCTGCTTCATCACGTTCTCGCGCGTGAGATTGTCGCCGCATTGCTTCAGCACCTGCATCATCGCCTCGGCCTGGACATAGCCATAGAGGTTGTTGGCATTGGCCTTGTCGCCGTCGGGATAATACTTGTCCATGAAGGCGCGCCAGCTTTGCACCGCCGGATCCTTGTCCCAGGTCGGATCGGTCGGGTCCTTCAGGTAGGCGGTCGAGATGATGCCCTTGGAGAACTCGAGGCCGGCCGGTTTCAGCACCGAGGCGACCGAGGTCGCGGTGTTGGCGAGGAAGAATTTCGGCTTCCAGCCGAGCTCGCCCACTTTCCGGATCGCCTGCGCCGAGCCCTTCGGCGCCGCCCAGGAGAAGAAGATGTCGGCGCCGGAATCGTGCAGCGCGACGATCTGCGAATCGATCGAGGGATCGGAGACCTCGTACGACTTGTCGGCGATGATCATGCCGACCTTGTCGCCGAGCCCGTCCTTCAGGCCCTTGAACTGATCCTTGCCGGCATCGTCGTTCTGCCAGAACACCGCGATCTTGCTGTCGGGGAATTTGTCGCGAATGTACTTTGCGTAGATGCGGCCCTCGCTCTGGTAGTTGGGCTGGAAGCCCATCGTCCAGGGAAAGTTCTTGGGATCACCGAACTTGGTGCCGCCGGAGGCGACGAACAATTGCGGCACCTTCTTGGCATTCATGTATTTCATGATTGCCGAATTGGACGGCGTGCCGAGCGGCTGGAAGATCAGCAGCACCTCGTCGCTCTCGACCAGCTTGCGCGCCTGCTCGATCGCCTTCGGAGGCGAATAGGCGTCGTCGTAGCTGATAAAGTTGATCTTGCGGCCGTTGATGCCACCCTGCTCGTTGGTCATCTTGAAGAACGCGGCCTCGGTCTTGCCGATCACCCCATAGGACGACGCCGGGCCGCTGTATGGCATGATGTTGCCGATCTTGATTTCGCCATCACTCGCGCCGGGATCGTATTTCTTCTGCGCGGTGGCCGAGGTCGCGATCAGTGCCGCACTTGCGAACGCCGCGATTGCGCCAATATATCCGAAACGAGCCGGCATCGTTTTCTCCCGATTGTTGTCGTTGGTTTTGGCGGCAAGTCTCGCAAGAGACGCATGTGCTGGCAAGCGCTGGGTTTTTCCGTTGGGCGAAACGGCATTGTTGCCTGGCGCTATTTATGATTGAAGGTCGATCTGGGGATCACGAGTCGAGGCGTTCTGATTGCGTAAACCGGACATCCGTACCGGTCCGCGGCATCCGCATCTTGCGGCCGCGGGCTATGAGATCACGCGCCGCCTCAGCGAGTCTGCGCTGGCGAAGCGTGGCCTGCACAAGGCCAATGGCGCGTTCGCGCAGCGCACGATCGCCTCGATCCGCGAAAAGCTGCAGCGCGGCGAGACCGTCTATATCGCAGGCCTCGCCTGCCCCGGCACGCACAACACCGGCGTCGCGCTGGTCGAGATCACCCAGAAGGACGGACCGCGCCTGATCGTCAACAACGAGGAAGAGCGCTTCTCCGGTAACAAGCACACCAACGAGTTCCCGCAACACGCGCTCGACGACATGCGCAAGGTGTTGCAGCGGATGGGCCGCGACATCGGCGATATCGCCGCCTTCGTCACGACATGGGACTATCCGGCGCTGCTGGCGATGCTGATCCGCACCTCGCTCGAGGAAGCGCCGGCCAGCCTCAAACTGCTGCGCGCCCCGATCGCACCGGCGATCAATCTGCGCCAGCTGGATCAGGTGCGGCGGCTGTCGCACCGGCTCGGCAGGATGTACGGGCTCGACAAGCAATTGCCGCTGATCTGCATGCCGCATCACGACAATCACGCCTGGTACTCGTTCACGGCCTCGCCATTCGCCGATGCGCGCGAGCGTGTCGCGATCGCGGTGCTCGACGGTACCGGCGACGTCGGCTCGATCTCGCTCTATGTCGCCGAGAACGGCGAGATGAAGCAGCTCTATTGCAACGAGAGCCTGTTCGACTCGCTCGGTGCTTTCTACACCGTGATCTCATCCAGCCAGGGCGGCTGGACTTGGCTGTCCAGCGAGGGACGCTACATGGGCGCCGCCGCCTGGGGCGACATGAACCGCGCCACCAATCCGTATTATCAGCGCTTGAAGGCGGTGCTGCAGCTCGGGCCCAACGGCAGCGTGCAGCTCAATCGCGCGATGGCCAATTGGTACGCCGATCCCGCCGACAATCCCTATCGTCAGCCGCTGATCGACATTCTCGGCCCGCCGCTGCGCCCGGACCAGCTCTGGAATCCCGACGCCGTGCTGCGCGTCGAGGACATCAATCACCGCCCCGACACCAAGGACCGCGTTGATAAGGCAGCCGCGACGCAACTGGTGTTCGAGGACGCGATGATCCATGTCATCGACCATCTCCTGCGCACCACCGGCACCGACCGCCTGGTGCTGACCGGGGGCGTCGCGCTGAACGCGCTCGGCAACATGCGGCTGCTCGAGCATTTCGACGAGGCGTGGTTCGAGCGGGCGCAGCAGCGCAAGACGCGACTGCATATGTGGGTGCCGCCGGTGCCCGGCGATCCCGGCGTGCCGATCGGCGCCGCCTGGCTGTTCGCGCATATGGCGGGCGCGCCGCGCGGCGCGCCGCTGTCGCACGCATTCTATTGCGGCCTGCCGCCCTCGAACGCCGGCATCACCGCGGCGCTGCATGCCGACGACATCGCCTCGACCGAGATCGGCAATGTGGCGACGTCAAAAGGGCGCGATGCGGTTGCCGACCTGATGGCATCCATGGTCGCGCAAGGCGGCGTGATCGCGATCTATCAGGGCGCCGCCGAAACCGGCCCGCGCGCGCTCGGCCATCGCTCGATCCTCGCCAATCCCTGCGATCCCGAGGTGCGCGAGCGGCTCAACGAGCGGGTCAAGTATCGCGAGGCGATCCGGCCGCTGGCGCCGATGGCGACGCTGCAAGCTGCGCGCGATTATTTCGAGCTGGAAGACGGCGCCTCCGACGCTGACTACAACGCCTATAACTACATGGTGCTCACGGCGCATTCGAAGCCCGAGGCGCGCGCGAAGATTCCGGCGGTGGTGCATGCCGACGGCACCGGCCGCATCCAGATCGTGCGCGAGGCCGACGATCCCCTCACCTATGCCTATCTGAAGGCGCTCGGCCGTCATATCGGCGTCGAGATGTCGGTCAACACCTCGTTCAACGTCGCAGGTCCGATCGCGCAGACGCCGGCGCAGGCAATGGACACGCTGCGCCGCTCCAAGGGGCTCGATGCCGTGGTGTTGGTCGCCGACGACGGCACCGCCTACGCCGCCTGGCACGGCGGCGAGCGCGACAGCGGCCGCTTCAGCGGATGGTATGCGGCGTGGAAGCAGGCGCGCGGCTGAACCAAACCAGCACGCGGCCGTCGATCAAGAGCAGCGCGCTCGCGATCACCAGCGCGCCGATCACCTCGCGCAGTGCGATCGGCTCGCCGAGCACGAGATAGCCGAGCAGCATCGCGGTGACCGGAATCAGCAGCGTCACCAGCATCACATTGGTCGCGCCGGAGCGCTGCAGGATCTGAAAGAACACGATATAGGCCAGCGCCGTCGACAGCGCCGCGAGCCCGAGCACGGCGAGCCATGTCGCGGGATGCGGCATCGGCAACAGCCACGGCCGATCGACGACGGCGGCGATGGGCGCCATCAGCACCGCCGAGGCCATCATCTGGAACGTCGCGGTGCCCAAGGGCGGCACGCGCTGCGGCAGCCGCCGTCCGACCAGCGCCGCGATGCCGTAGCTGAAGGCGCCCGCGAGGCACAGCAGGATGCCGATGCCCTGCCGGCTCTCGAAGCCGAGCGCATCGCCATGCAGGATCGCAACCCCGATCAGCCCGACCAGAACGCCCGCCACGCGGCGCGCTTGCAACCGTTCCTCGCCGGCCGCCGCCATCACGACCACCGCGAACAGCGGCGTCGTCGCGTTGAGGATCGAGGCCAGCCCGCTCGGAATATAGGTCTGCCCGAACACGATCAGCGCGAACGGCAGCACATTGTTGAACAGCCCCATCGCAACGAACGGCGCCCAGCCGGACAGGCTGCGCGGGAATTCGATTCCGGCGGCCCGCAGCAGCGGCAGCAGGATGATCGTGCCGAGCACGACGCGCAACAGCACCAGGGTCAGCGGCGGCAATTCGCGCAGGATCACGCCGTTGAAGAAGAACGAGCCGCCCCAGAGTACCGACAGCAGGACAAGCAGCCCCCAGTCGCGGCGATCGATCCAGTTGTCGGCGGAAGGCATGTCGGGCACTCACCTGCAGTCGGACAGGTGACTAGGGCAGCGCCGCGAATATTCCCACCCGATTTCCGACAATGGCGGCCCGCCTATTTCGGCCGCGACACGATCTCGATCATCTGGCCCTCGTCGGCGTCGGGCGCATGGGCCTTCGCCTTGTCGTAGGCGGCGAGCGCGGCGCGGCTCACGGGCACGCCGGGCAGCAAGGTCTCGGCGAGCCGCACGGCGTAGTCGGCATCCTTGTGGCGCAGCGCCGCGGTGAACGATGCGCCGGAGAAGTTGCGGTCGATCATCCGCTTGGAGTGGCGGATCACCTGCGGGCTCGCCACCGCGCCGGTCGCCAGCGCCTCGGCCACCAATTGCATGTCGAGGCCCGCCTGCTCGGCGATCGCCACGCCCTCGGCGAGGCTTGCGATCTGCACCGCGCCGATCAGGTTGTTGATCAACTTGAACACAGTGCCGGTGCCAACCGCGCCGAAATGGCGGATCGTGCTGCCAATCGGCGCTAGGAACGGCCGCGCCCGATCGAGATCGGCGGGATCAGCGCCCACCAGCAGCGTCAGCTTGCCGGCCGCCGCCGCCTCCGGCAGGCCGGTGACCGGGCAATCGATGTAGACCAAGCCACGGCTCTGCAGTTCGCGCGCCATCTCGACCGTGTGCTGGTACGAGACCGTGGAGCATTCGATCGCGAGCGTGCCGGCCTTCATGTTGGCGGCGGCGCCGTCCCCGGTCAGCCAGACCGCGCGCGAGGCTTCGTCGTCGGCGACCATGGTCACGACAGCATCGGCGTCGATTGCGGCATCCTCCGGCGAGGTCGCCCACAGCGCGCCGCGAGCGATCAGGTCCGCGGCCTTGGCCTTGCTGCGGTTCCACACGGCGACCGTGAAGCCGGCATCGAGGTAACGGCCGGCCATGCCGTGGCCCATGCGTCCCAATCCGATGAAAGCGACGCGCGGCATGGGCTAATCCACATCCTCAACGGAGCCGGGCCCGGTGCCGAAGGCACGCTGCGCCAAGGTCGCCGCCATGAATTCATCGAGGTCGCCATCGAGCACCCCCGACGTGTCGGAGGTCTGCACACCGGTGCGCAGGTCCTTCACCATCTGATAGGGCTGCAACACATAGGAGCGGATCTGGTGACCCCAGCCGATATCGGTCTTGGCGGCCTGATCGGCGGCAGCCTGCTCCTCGCGCTTCTTCAGCTCGATCTCGTAGAGCCGCGCGCGCAGCATGTCCCAGGCCTGCGCCCGGTTCTTGTGCTGGGAGCGGCCGGCCTGGCAGACCACCGCGATGCCGGTCGGGATGTGCGTCAGGCGCACCGCCGACTCGGTCTTGTTGACGTGCTGACCGCCGGCGCCGCCCGACCGCATGGTGTCGGTGCGGACATCGGACTCCTTGATCTCGATCTTGATGGAGTCGTCGATCACCGGGAAGATCTGCACCGACGAGAACGAGGTGTGCCGCCGCGCGTTGGAATCGAACGGCGAGATGCGCACCAGGCGATGCACGCCGGCCTCGGTCTTCAACCAGCCATAGGCGTTGTGGCCGGAGATCTGGATGGTGGCGGACTTGATGCCGGCTTCTTCACCCTGGGACTCTTCGAGGAACTCGATCTTGAAACCGTGCTTCTCCGCCCAGCGCGTGTACATGCGCAGCAGCATCTGCGCCCAATCCTGGCTCTCGGTGCCGCCGGCGCCGGCATGGACTTCGAGATAGGAATCGAACTTGTCGGCCTCGCCCGACAGCAGCGCCTCCAGCTCGCGCCGGGCGACCTCCTTCTTGAGATCCTTGAGCGCCTTCTCGGCCTCGGCGACCACGCCCTCATCGTTCTCGGCCTCGCCGAGCTCGATCATGCCGATATTGTCCTCGAGCTCGCGCTCGACCTTGCCGATGCCTGAGAGCGCGTCCTCCAGTGAGGTACGCTCCTGCATCAGCCGCTGGGCCTTCTGGGGATCGTTCCAGAGATTGGGGTCTTCTGCGAGCTTGTTCAGCTCAGCGAGGCGTGCCGTCGATTGTTCGACGTCAAAGATGCCTCCTCAGCAGCCCGACTGACTGCTTGATCTCTTCAACAAGGCGTTCGATTTCCGCGCGCATGGTCTTTCAGGTGTTGGCTAAAAAGGTTCCGGGGGATGTAGCGACCGGCGCGGCAAAGCGCAATCGACTTGGCCGCACTATCCCGGCGATTTGGCCGGATCGACCGCTAGTAAAGCCCCCCAGTTCCCGGACGCATGAAGAAGCCGCCATCCGGCTGCGCCCCATTCTGCGACGGCTGCGGGCCAGGCGCAGGGCCGCGCCCATCGGCATCGGCGACGCCGATGACCGAATAGTTCTCCGGCGGCGCGGTGCCCGGCTTGAAGGCTTCGAGGATGGTGTTGCCGCCGTCGCCGGGACCGGCGCGCATGCCGGTCTTGGCGTCGACGCGGATCAGCTTGATGCCGGCCGGAACCTTGAACGGCGTCGGCGGCTTGTCGGCGAGCGCAAGCTTGAGGAAGTCGCGGGCGATCGGCGCTGCGACGTGGCCGCCGGTGGCGGCGCGGCCGAGATTGCGCGGCTTGTCGTAACCCATGTAAACGCCGACTGCGAGATCCGGCGAGAAGCCGACGAACCAGACGTCCTTCTCGTCGTTGGTGGTGCCGGTCTTGCCGGCGATCGGCTTGCCGACCTCCTTCACGACGGTCGCGGTGCCGCGCTGGACCACACCTTCCATCATCTCGGTGATCTGGTAGGCGGTCATCGGGTCGAGCACCTGCTCGCGGCGGTCGACCAGCTGCGGCTCCGGCTGGCTCTTCCAGCCCCCGGGCGCGTCGCAGCCGCGGCATTCGCGGGTGTCGTGCTTGAAAATGGTATGCCCGTAGCGATCCTGGATGCGATCGATCAGCGTCGGCTTCACCCGGCGGCCGCCATTGGCGAACATCGAATAGGCCGTGACCATGCGCATCACGGTCGTCTCGCCGGCACCCAGCGCATACGACAGATAGTTCGGCAATTCGTCATAGACGCCAAAGCGCTTGGCGTATTCGCCGACCAGCGGCATGCCGATGTCCTGCGCGAGCCGGACCGTCACGGTGTTGAGCGAGCGCTGCAACGCGTTGCGCAGCGTGGTCGGGCCGTAATATTTGCCGGTCGAATAGTTTTCCGGACGCCACACGCCGGCGCCCTGCCCCTGATCGATCTCGATCGGCGCGTCGATCACGGTGGTCGACGGCGTATAGCCATTGTCCAGCGCCGACGAGTACACGATCGGCTTGAACGACGAACCCGGCTGCCGGTAGGCTTGCGTCGCGCGGTTGAACTGGCTCTGGTCGAACGAGAAGCCGCCGACCATCGCGAGCACGCGGCCGGTCCACGGATCCATCGCCACCATGGCGCCGGACACTTCAGGCAATTGCCGCAGGCGATACTGGCCTTCGACCGCGTTGCCGTCCTTGGTCACCAGCGGATCGGCGTAGATCACGTCGCCCGGCTGCAGCACCTGCGAAACGGCGCTCGGCGCCTTGCCCTTGGTCTTGGCCCAACGTACGCCGTCCATCGTGATGATGCCGGTCTGCCGCTCCTTGCTGACCGCGCCGCCGAGCTCGCGGCCCGGCTGGAAGCCGATCCGCGCCGACTGATCGCTGGTCTCGAGCACGACGGCCATCCGCCACGGCGAGATGTCGGACAGCGACTTCACGTCGGCAAGCTTGACGCCCCAGTCACCGGAAATGTCGAGCTTGTGCAGCGCCCCGCGCCAACCCTGCGCCTCGTCGTAATTGACGAGCCCCGCGACCATGGTCTTGCGCGCCATCACCTGGATCTTGGGATCGAGCGTGGTGCGCACCGACAGACCACCCTCGTAGAGCTTCTTTTCGCCGTAGCGCTCGAAGATGTCGCGGCGGACCTCCTCGGCGAAATATTCGCCGGCGAAGATATGCGCGCCGTTCGAGCGGCTGGTGACGTTGAGCGGGTCCTTGCGCGCCTTGTCGGCGTCGGCCTGCTTGATCCAGCCGTTCTCGAGCAGACGATCGATCACATAATTGCGGCGCTCGATCGCGCGGTCACGGTTGCGCACCGGATGCAGCGCCGCCGGCGCCTTCGGCAGCGCGGCGAGGTAGGACGCTTCCGCGATCGTCAGCTCGTTGACCGACTTGTCGAAATAGACCAGCGACGCCGCCGCGATGCCGTAGGCACCGAGGCCGAGATAGATTTCGTTCAGATAGAGCTCGAGGATGCGGTCCTTGGAATAGGCGCGCTCGATGCGCATCGCCAGCAAGGCTTCCTTGATCTTGCGGCTGAACGAGACCTCGTTGGTGAGCAGGAAGTTCTTCGCGACCTGCTGGGTGATGGTCGAGGCGCCCTGCGGGCGGCGGTTCGAGCCGTAGTTCTGCGCATAAAGGATGGCAGCGCGCGCCATGCCCTGATAGTCGATGCCACCGTGCTCGTAGAAGTTCTTGTCTTCGGCGGCGAGGAAGGCGTTGATCACGAGCTTCGGCACCGCCTGGATCGGCAGATAGAGCCGGCGCTCCTTGGAATATTCGCCAAGCAGCGCGCCGTCGGCGGCATGCACGCGGGTCATCACCGGCGGCTCATAGTCCTGCAGTTGCGAGTAGTCGGGCAGATCCTTGGAGAAATGCCAGATGGCGCCAGCGACGGCGGCGACACCGACCAGGAACACGACGGTTCCGGCGGCGAACAAGAAACCCATAAACCGCACGAGCAGGCGCATTATCGACGTTCCGTTCCTACCCTCCGGCGCTCAGTCGTCAGAAGCGCCTGTCCAAAAGTGCGAAAGCCTCACACAACGAAGCTTTGGCCCAGCGAGCCACCTTGCGCACGCGAGTATACAAGAGCCGCCGGACAATATGGTCGATTCTGCGGACCTGCGGTCCATTGTCTATACCGTCGCGGCTGTGGCCAAACTAGGGCTTCGGCGCAACGGCCCCGGCTTTTCAGCGAGCCGATTTCACTTTGCCGACCCGGCAGTTGCCAGCCGTTTGGCGAAGAACGTGTCGATCGCCTGCACCATCGAGCCGACCGCCTTGTTCCGCCAGCTCTCCGAGACCAGGTGCTCGAGGTCCCCCTTGTTGGAGACGTAGCCGATCTCGACCAGCACGGACGGCACGTCGGGCGCCTTCAGCACCCGGAAGCCGGCCGATTTGAGCGGATGCTTGTGCATCCGCACCGTGGTCTTCATCTCGTCCATCAGAAGACGGGCGAAGCGATTGGAAAACGTCTTGGTTTCACGCTGCGCGAGGTCGATCAGGATGTCGGCGACCTCGGTCGGTTCGTCGGTCAGGTTCACCCCGCCGATGGCGTCGGCCTTGTTTTCCGCCTCCGCCAGCCGTTCGGCCTCGGCGTCGGAGGCCTTGTCCGACACCGTGTAGATCGTGGCGCCCTGGGCATCGCCCTCGCGGCGCGGCAGGGCGTCGGCGTGGATCGAGACGAACAGCGCCGCGGACTGGGAGCGCGCGATCTTCACCCGATCGTTGAGCGGGATGAAGGTGTCGTCGGACCGCGTCATGACCACCCGATACTTGCCCGACTTCTCGATCCGGTCGCGCAGGGCAAGGCCAAAGCCGAGCACCAGGTTCTTCTCGGTCTGGTCGCCGGATTGCGTGCCGTTGTCGATGCCGCCGTGACCGGGATCGATCACGATCAGCGGGCGCGCGTCGGTGACCGCGACCGGCGGCAGCGCCGCCGAGGTGACGGCCGGAATGGTGGCGGTGGTGGATTCGGAAATCGCCGGTTTCGATTCGGGCCGGCTCGCGGGCGCCAGCGACTGCACGAAGCTGGTGCGGTCGACCTCCTCGAAGTCCAGCACAAGCCGCGGCGGCTGGCCGTTGGCGGCGTCGAGCACGTAGGAATTCGCGATCTTCACCGGTCCGGTCAGGTCGAACACGATCCGCGAGCCGCCGGGCATCACGAGGCCATAGCGGAACGCCTTCACCAGGCCCCGCCCCGCCGAGCCGGTGCCGGCCGCGAGCTGAAAATCGACCTGCGGGATATCGACCACGACGCGGTAGGGGTCAGCCAGCGGGAAGGCGCGAAATTCGATCTTGCGGTCGAGGTCGAGGATGAATCGGGTCTGCTTGGCGTCGCCGGCGAGCCTGGCGCCGGATGCGACCGGGAAATTCGGGGAGCTCGCGGCCGGCGCTGGCGGGCTGTTCTGCGGGCCCTCAGCGGCGCTCGGGGCGCCGGCAATGGCAAACACCGATGTTGCGGCGCAAAATAGCCCGCATCCCAGAAAAACAAGGTGTTTTGCGCGGTTCGCCACCCGATTCGTAGCCTCCCAGCTGCTTCTTACCGCATTAGAACCACACGGTTAATCGCCCCCTAATGACGCTCCGGCGAAAAGAACCGAGTGTTGCGGCGGCGTGACGCTTCCCTTGCACGCGGCGGTCAATCCACGTATGTACGGGGTGCTGACGGCTAGTACTCCCGGTTGTGTCGCGTTCAGCCTCCCGGTGCAGCGGTGGAACCTTCCTGATCGAAGATCCCGCCGTGTTTTTCCGGTCCCTCCCCAGCCAGCGCCGCGCGCGGCTGACACGGAGTGGCGGATTCAAGCCCGAGCGGCGTCCGGTCCCAGGCACACTCCCTCGCCAGAGGGACGGTTTGAGACACGGCATAACCGATTATCCGGTCCCTTGGGGCCTCGATATGCGATGGCCGGCAGGCGCTTCGGCGCCAGACGGGGCTTTCAGCAAAAGATACGGCGGTATTTTTCGCCGCCAACATGTTTAGACGGGCCGACGCTTAATGCGCCAGACTGCATTGCCGACCAGGATCCCCCGAATGATCGCGCTGACGCGAGGTGAAAACTTCGCCCGTCGCATCATCCCGGTGAGTTCCCGTCCGGCGCTGCGCCGCGAGATGCGTTTCGGCCTTCCCCTCACCCCCGAATCAGGTGGACCGTCGCGTCACCGGGCGGCGCAGTTTGCGCGCGCCATGATCCGCGCCCGCCGCCGTCAAGAGCTCCAAAATGCCCAACAAGATGTTGATCGATGCCACCCACCCGGAAGAGACCCGGGTCGTCGTGGTCCGTGGCAATCGCGTCGAAGAGTTTGATTTCGAGACCGCCCAGCGCAAACAGCTGCGCGGCAACATTTATCTCGCCAAGGTTACGCGCGTAGAGCCGTCGCTGCAGGCCGCCTTCATCGAGTATGGCGGCAACCGGCATGGCTTCCTGGCCTTCAGCGAAATCCATCCCGACTATTACCAGATCCCGGTCGCCGACCGTCAGGCGCTGATCGAGGCCGACGAGCGCGCCCATCGCGAGGCCGAGGAAGAGCACGAGAACCGCGGCCATCGCCGCCGGTCGCGCCATCGCAATGCCCGTCGCCGCGGCCATGGCGAGCGCGTCCAGAGCGAGGTGATCGAGGGCGCGAACGACACCCAGGCGCTGCCCACCATCGAGGCCCACGAACATCCCGTCGATGCCGAGCATCATGAACATGATGCCGGGCACCACGATCACGGCGTGGTCGCCCACGAAGGCCACGAGCATGAGGCGCATGATCATGCGCATCACGAGGACCATGAGCATCACCATGATCATGACCACGACGATCATGGCGACCACGATCATGGTCAGGACGACCATCACGACCACGATCATGCCCATGATCACGACCACGCCCCCGAGGTGAGCGAGGCGGCGGTTGCCGACGCCCCCTCCGACCCCGTCGTTGCGGTGGTCGAAGCCTCCGCCGCGTCGGCCGCGCCCGAGACCGTCGAGACGGTCGAGGTCAATCATGAGCCCGAGCGCGCCCATGAGGAGCAGATCGAGGAAAACGCCGCGCATGCCGACGACGCGCCGCATGTGGCTTCCGACGAGGTTCACGCCGATGAGCACGCGGTCGCCGAATATGGCGCGCTCGCCGAGGTGGTCGCGCCCGAGACCGGGCCTGGCGACGAGGCCGGCGAAGATGACGAAGAGGATGACGGCGAGGAAGGCGAGGAAGAGGACGTCGTCGAGTCGGTCGGCGGCGACGACGTGCTCGAGGAGGTTCCGGAGCGCCCGTTCCGTCCGCGCCGCCAGTACAAGATCCAGGAAGTGATCAAGCGCCGGCAGGTGATGCTGGTGCAGGTCGTCAAGGAAGAGCGCGGCAACAAGGGCGCCGCGCTGACCACCTATCTGTCGCTCGCCGGCCGCTACGCCGTGCTGATGCCCAACACCGCGCGCGGCGGCGGCATCAGCCGCAAGATCACCTCCGCCCAGGACCGTTCGCGGCTGAAGGAAGTGGTGCAGGATCTCGACGTGCCCGAGGGCATGGGGATCATCCTGCGCACCGCCGGCGCCTCCCGCAGCAAGCCGGAGATCAAGCGCGACTTCGAATATCTGATCCGGATGTGGGAAACGGTGCGCGACCTGACGCTGAAGTCGCAGGCGCCGACGCTGGTCTACGAGGAAGGTTCGCTGATCAAGCGCTCGCTCCGCGACCTCTACAACAAGGAGATCGACGAGATCCAGGTGGCCGGCGAAGCCGGCTACCGTGAAGCGCGCGACTTCATGAAGATGCTGATGCCGGCCAATGTGCGCGCGGTGAAGCAGTATCGCGACGGTCAGCCGCTGTTCTCGCGCATGGGCGTCGAAAGCCAGCTCGACGCAATGTTCTCGCCGACCGTGCAATTGCGCTCCGGCGGCTACATCGTGATCAACCAGACCGAGGCGCTGGTCTCGATCGACGTCAACTCCGGCCGCGCCACGCGCGAGCACCATATCGAGGACACCGCGCTCAAGACCAATCTGGAAGCGGCGGAAGAAGTCGCGCGCCAATTGCGCCTGCGTGACCTCGCCGGCCTGATCGTCATCGACTTCATCGACATGGACGAGAAGCGCAACAACCGCGCGGTCGAGCGCAAGCTGTCCGACTGCCTGCGCCAGGACCGTGCGCGGATCCAGGTCGGCCGCATCTCGCATTTCGGCCTCTTGGAAATGTCGCGCCAGCGCATCCGCGCCAGCGTGCTCGAAAGCTCGACGGAGCCCTGCCCGCAATGCGGCGGAAGCGGTCACGTCCGCTCGGTCTCGTCGGTGGCGCTGCAGCTCTTGCGCGGCATCGAGGAGATCCTGATGAAGGGCGCGACCCACAACCTGGTGGTCCGCACCCGCACCGACGTCGCGCTCTACGTGCTCAACCACAAGCGCGGCCATCTGCGCGACCTCGAAGACTCCTTCCGGGTTTCGCTGTCGATCGTCGCGGATGCCACGGTGCACGGCCAGCAGTCCTACATCATCGACCGCGGCGAGCAGGTGCATACGCTCGAAGCCGCCAAGGCGCTGCTCGCTGCGCAGGCTGCCGCTGCGCCGGCCCAGGCCGAAGAGGCCGATGACGAGGAAGAACTGTTCGAATACGAGGCCGAGATCGAGACCGACGAGACCGAGGGTCTCGCCGACGAGCGGGCGGCCGGTGATGAAGCAAGCGCCGCTGATGGAGAAGGAGACGGCCAGCGCCGCAAGCGGCGCCGCCGGCGCCGCGGCCGCGGTGGCGGCAGCGAGGCGCGTGAAGGCGCCCAGCAGCTGCGCGAGGACGGCGATCTTATGCATGTCCTGCCCGAAGGCACCGAGGCGGTTGCCGCCGCCGATGCCGAAGGCGATGAGGACGAAGGTGACGAGCAGCAGGGCGCTGCCCGCGACGACCAGGCCGGCAATGGCGATCGTCGTCCGCGGCGCCGCGGACGCCGTGGCGGCCGCCGCCGGCGCGGCAGTGGCGGACCGGATGACGGTCTCGCCGGATCGATCTCCGATGAGTTGAGCCCGGCGGCGACGTCGGAGGCCTCCGACGCAGTCGCCGATTTCGATAGTCATGACGCGGAGCCGGCTCCCTCGCTGGCGCAGCCCGAACTGGTGGCCGAGCCGCCGGAGTGGCAGCCGACCGAGGTCGCCCCCGTCGAGCCGGTCGCGGCACCCGAGCCCGAAACCGCCGCGGCGTCTGCCGCCGAGGACACTGCCGAAGGCGACCGCGCCCAGCGTCGCCGCTCGACGGTGCGCGAAAAGGTCAACTTCGCATCGAGCCCGCAGCCCGAGGCATCAGCGGCGCTGGTTCAAAGCCCGGCGGAGGAAGCTGCCCCTGAGCCGGCCGCGGCTGCTCCAGAGCCGGCACCGGCCGCTGCGGCCGAGGCTCCGGCCCGCAAGGGCTGGTGGTCGCGCCGCTTCGGCGGCGGCAACTAGCACCACCTGCAAGTCAAAACGCCCGGCTCACGCCGGGCGTTTTTATTGAACAGGCAATCCGTTCGTCAGATGCCGGCGCAACGGAGCCTGACGGAGACGGATCCCAATGCAAAGCGCGATCGTTCTTGGCGGCGGCATGGTGGGTGTCAGCACGGCGCTGCATCTGCAGCGCCGCGGCTGGTCGGTGACGCTCGTCGACCGCAAGGAACCGGGCCGCGAAACCAGCTACGGCAATGCCGGCATCATTCAGAGCGAAGCGGTTCGGCCCTACCCGATGCCGCGCGATCCCGCCATCCTCGCCCGGATCGCGATGGGGCGCACCAACGACGTGCGCTACCGCCTGGCGTCGCTGCCGCAGCATGCCGGCCCGCTGCTGCGCTATTGGTGGAACTCGACGCCCGAGCGGCACCGCGAAGCCACCATCGCGTGGGCGCGCCTGATCGCCTACGCCACCGCGGAGCACGACACGCTGATCCGCGACGCCCATGCCGACAATCTGATCCGCCGCGCCGGCTATCGCCTGCTGCATCGCGACCCGGCCGCGCTGGAGCAGGCCATTGCAATCGCCGAGGAGAACCAGCGCGACTTCGGCGTGACGTTTCGCGTGCTTGATGGCCGCGAGCTCGCCAAGGCGGAACCGTTGCTGCGCGACGACCTGCCCGGCGCCATTCACTGGCTTGGGCCCTGGACCGTGTCGGACCCCGGCGGACTTGTTTCCGCCTATGCCGGACTGTTCGAACGTCTCGGCGGCACGCTGCTGCGCGGCGATGCGCAGACGCTGACGCAGACGACGTCCGGCTGGTCGGTCGACACCAGTGGCGGCCGGATCGATGCCGCCCACGTTGTGGTCACGCTCGGCCCGTGGTCACCGCAATTGCTGCGCAAGTTCGGCTACCGGATCCCGCTAGTACGCAAGCGCGGCTACCACATGCACTACCAGGGCGGCCGCTCGCTCGACCTGCCGCTGGTCGACACTGCAAATGGCTACGCGATGGCGCCGATGGCCAAGGGCATCCGCATCACCACCGGCGCGGAGCTGACCAGTCCCGACGCACCGGCGACGCCGATCCAGCTCGGCTACGCCGAAGCGGCGGCGCGCGAGCTGATCGAGATCGGCAGCCGCGTCGAGCCCGAACCGTGGTTCGGCACCCGCCCCTGCACAACCGACATGCTGCCGGTGCTCGGGCCGGTGCCGCGGCATCGCGGGCTGTGGGTGAATTTCGGCCACGGCCATCAGGGCTTCACGCTCGGCCCCGCGACCGCGCGGGTGCTGGCCGAAACGATGAACGGCGAGGCATCCGCGGTGGACACCTCGCCGTATCGGCTGGACCGGTTCTAACTAAGGAGAACTAGTAGCTCGTCACAGTGATTTTGACTCTTTGGGTATGCCTGGATAGGCGCGCCCCAGTTTGGTGCGAGCTTTGTCCGTTGTGAACATCCAGTTGATACGGGCGCGAGTT